>CALAPG010000141.1 GCA_937889485.1 uncultured Moraxella sp.
TATGCCATTGCTTTAACAGACTTTTTCGTTTTTTTGTCGTGTGCTGAGAAAAATGAGTGACTAATCCAAATATAAAATTGCCTCAATCTCAACCACCGCACCCTTTGGCAATGCCGCCACTTGTACTGCCGCGCGGGCAGGATAAGGCGCACTTAAGCGTGCTACAAATATCTCATTAAGGGCATTAAAATCTGCCAAATCGGTCAATGATACATTAAACTTGACCACTTGGCTCAAAGAACCACCAGCCGCTTGACAGATTGCCTCAAGATTAGCCATGACTTGATTGGCTTGGCTCACAAAACCCTCGGCCAACGTCATGCTAGTGGGATCTAAGCCAATTTGCCCTGAAATATACACCGTATTGCCCACTTTAACCGCTTGTGAATAAGTACCCACGGCAGCAGGTGCATGATCGGTATGAATAATCTGACGGCTCATAAAAACTCCTTTAATAAATAAAAAACGGTGCCATGCTCACCATGACAAGCGGCAATAAACCACATATTATCGGACTATGTCAAATAGTCAGCTGAATGGCAAAATAGTGAGGAGCTTTGCAGTTGCCAAAGCCACCAAACACTTGGCTAACCATACAGGAATTATAAAGTAACTATAAAGTAAATATATAGCTACTCTGCATTTGATAGAGCATGGGCAGGATGCTGCGCTTGTGACAGTAGCACCTCATCATTCCATTGATACAGTCGCTGAATATTGGGATAACTTAACAAATTACGAAGTCGGTGAATTAACGTGGCAATTTGATCACGACTTTGTACCACAATAAACAATAGCGTATAACCATTGCGATGCTCAATATACTCAAAACCTGCTTGCACATCACGCACAATAAAAATCACATTACTGACTTGTTCATCGGTTAAATTTTGCTTGATACGCAGCGCGGCGTCAAAATACACGCGTTTGGTGAGTTCATCATCACTGGTAGACAATCGCCAGCGTAGGGGAATGACCTGATAATCATTGACCCGTCGAATCTCATCAATTGAAAAACATTTATGGCGGTGCACCACCAGCCCATTTTTTGAAATATGCCCGACAATTGGATCGCCATAAACAGGGTGACAGCAGCTTGAAAACGTCATCTCCATATTTGCCGCATCAGCAATCAGACTTTGGGGCTGGTTGTCGGCATGCGCGTGGGCCTGATTTTTTGCCAGTTGCTCTTGGGTTAGCAGTCTTGAAACCGCAATTTGGGGTAAAAGTTTGCCCGTGGTTAATTCTTTGAAGAACTCGCTTTGATTTTGTAGCCCGCGCCAGTTGAGTAAGGTTTGCCACTGTCCATCATCAAGCTCTGCCAAAACCAAGCCTTGATTTTTTAAAGCACGCTCAAAAGCCGCTTTGCCTTGGTGTTCACGCTGCTCAGCACTCAACCCTTTGAGCCATTCAAATAGCGCGCGCCGTGCTTTATTGGTCGCCACAAACCCTAGCCATTCTGCCTTGGGTTCTGCGGTTTTATCGGTATGGATTTTTACCACTTGCCCTGTTTTTAGTACTGTACCCAATTTTGCCTCAACGCCATTAATTTGGGCGCCTATTGCGATATTGCCAATATGGGTGCTCACAGTATAGGCAAAATCCAGCGCAGTTGAACCGCGAGATAGCTCGTACGCATCACCTTTTGGGGTGTAACAAATAATTTTGCGTTCATGCAAGTAATCGATCAGCTTATCTACGACTTCAACCGCAGCGGATGGCCCTTGTGCCATATGTTCATTATCAGCAATTAGATTTTGTAGATTTCGTAATGAGGCTTGAATTACACTTTGGCTAACAGGCGAAGCTGCCTTGCCCATCAAAATACCTAGACGTGTAGTCTTGAGCATGGTTTTGGTCAAAATCACTACTTTAATTGTGTCATGATCACTTTTGTAGGTGATGGTTAATGACTGGTTGCCACCCGCGCGTGGGTGGCGAATACTATCTTCAATATATTTGGCAGGTATTTGGTATTTTTTGATAAAGTAATTGGCGATTTGGTCACAATCCTCAATCTTATCCATGACCAACATAAATTCATAATGCCACAGTAAATCAGTGATCTCGCCGCGATTTTTAAAAAATTGGCGAAACAACGTCACGCGGTTATCCACGTCTTTGACATAGCCTTTGACGTCCAATCGTCCCAGCACCACATTGAGGTAATTGTGAATCGCCTCTTGCTGAAACGTACGTCCCAAACCGTGCTGCATCAGCTTATCAGATAGCTTATTATACATGGGCGCATTGAGACTACGATAACACAAAATTTCAATATAATCTGCCAAATCATTGAGACCCAAAATACGCGCGAACGGCACATAAAAATCCAAAGTTTCTTTGGCAGTGGCTTGTTGTTTTTTTTCAGGAACAGCCTCAATGGTCGTCATATTGTGCAAGCGGTCGGCAAGTTTCACGA
>CALAPG010000142.1 GCA_937889485.1 uncultured Moraxella sp.
GTTTTATCATCACCCGTTAAACGGTAGGTGGCAGGGTTACTGATAGCTTGATAAATAATGTCACTGCCCGTTTCTTGCGAATCGCTGTGACAAACATTAAATAGCAAATTGGCAAAAAATGGTCGATATACCTGTGGCGGCAAACTTGCACCTTTGAGCACCAAATCTGCACAGCCATCAGACATCAAGGCAATTAAATCGGTGTTATGGGTGTCTTGCCACGAAATGCGTAAAAAGTCTTGCCAATTATCTTGGGTAATAAAGTGGGTTTCATTAACATATTCTTGCTTGCTGTCGTCCCCCAATAGTTGCACCTCAGCAAAATAATCAATCTGCTGACCAACCCGCACAAATTGACTGCTGAGCACGGGACTATCACCAATTTGTATCACCAAGGCTTGCTGCTTGTACGCGCCTTCTTGCATCAGTAAAACCGCGGTCAACGTGGTGTGATAATCCCTTAAAGATGCCCCTAATGCCAAGGCTGGCTCATCACTTAACTGGCTTAATAGCTGTTCACGGATGCAGGTTAATTGATCCACGATGAGGGCAAAAACATTTTCTTGGTTTGGCGGGCTAGATAATAAGCGTTGCCCTAGCCTCACCAATGCCTCGCCCACCGCTTGGCTAAACCACTGTGCCCCTTGCTCACTCAACTTGGCAGAGCCTGCCCCATCTGCCACCACCGCGGCACTAAAGCCCACCGCTTGCTGATAAAAAAAACGGTCTTGATTGGGCAACCCCGTGTCAAGATGCGACTTACCAATACTAGAGGCAGCCACCGCTAGCCAGTCGCTGTTGGCTGGCGGGGTTTTTTTTGGCGTGCCCAGTGGTGGTTGGGCGGGATCAAGTGGGTTTTGGGTATGGCGCATGTGTTATTTTCTTACCTTTTTTATTTTTTTACCTTTGACACTAAATGATCTAAATTATCTAAGCCCGTTTTAATGACTCATAGGCGAGTATTAAATAAATGTGTTTGCCGCACTAACCGCTTAGCTACGAATCGTTGCCCAAGGCGAGATACTGCCTAGCTGCACGGTATCACCAGGGGCAGATTGCGACACGGTTTTAAGGCTTGCTGACAACCACACAAAAAATTCAATAAACTTAACCGAGCTTAAATGCACAGGCGGCGTCAACACCGAGAGCTGCTGCAAGATATTCACCTCTTGCACCCCTGCATCAATGGCTATGGGATAAATCACGCATTGCCCGTTTTGCTCCGCTTGTTGGCATTGCTGCACCGCCGCTTGCCAAATATCTTGGCTATCCGTGGGTAGTCCGTCTGTCAATGCCATCACCCATGGGCGAGTATAGTTAATACCATTGTCGCGTAGATTGATACGTTCTTGCTCAATGAGGTTGAGCGCTAGTAACATCCCTTGACCAAGCGGCGTCATGCCATTTTCTCGAAATTGAATGGGGAAAAAATCAATGGCGTCTGTCCAATCCATCATCAGCTCTGCAGTATCATTGACCCCACCCACAATCACAATTGCAAGACGGACACGGTTACGGGCAGTTTCATCTTTCATCAAGTCGTGATAAAAAGCTTCAATGCCTTCGTTTAGCATATCGATGCGGCGCTTACCATTGCCCGCGGCAATTGCCATAGAGCCTGACAAGTCTAAGACCAACACGCATAGGGTGCGCTGAGCGACATTGTTACCATAATCAATGTCACGAAAGGCAGGGGTAGCATTGGCTTGGGAATACATAAAAAAGATATCCTAATGTTATTAAAATTATTGTAGTGGTTATCTCAGCAAAAGCCGAGACCAATTGCAAGGATTTTTATGGGTTTTTGGTGAAAACTACCCCACAATATCACACGATGTTTGCCAGCTTTGCCAATCTTGTCACATGCTGCAAGTGCGGCATATAAAAAAACTCTTAAAGATAGACTTTAAGAGTTTTTTATGAGCTTCGCGTTGATTAGCGCTGTAGTACATCTGCCATGGCATTGGCGACATAATCAATATTGTTTGAGTTTAGACCTGCCACCGAGATGCGACCATTTGACACCATATAAATGCCGTAGTCTTCAATAATGCTTGCCACTTGCGCTGCATTAAGCCCTGTGTAGCTAAACATACCATTTTGCTTGGTGATATACTCAAAACTACGACCAGGAATTTTGCGCTCTAAGCCATCACGTAATTTTTGGCGCATGGCTTTGATACGGTCACGCATGACGTACACTTCTTGCACCCACTCTTCAAATAACGCATCATCATTCATCACAATATCAACGATATGACCACCATGCGAGGGCGGGCTTGAATAAATGCGGCGAACCGTAAATTTGAGCTGGCCTTGTACTAGCTCAGCCATCGCTTCATCCTGACATACCACTGATAGCCCACCAACACGCTCACCATACAATGACAAGTTTTTGGAGAAAGAATTACTAACAAAGAAATTTAACCCCATATCAACCGCTTTACGGATGGCATAGGCATCGCTATCCATGTCTTCACCAAAACCTTGATAGGCAATATCCATAAAGGCAATGAGTTTTTTGTCTTGAATCACAGTTAGCACGCTATCCCACTGCGCCTTTGTCAAATCAATACCTGTGGGATTGTGACAACATGGGTGTAACAATACCACATCGTTTTCTAGTAAGGTATTTAAAAATGCAATCATCTCATCAAACTTGATGCCGTTGGTGGCGGCGTCATAGTACGGGTATTTGCCTACCGTAAACCCTGAGCCTTCAAAGATACCAATGTGATTGCCCCAAGTTGGGTCAGAAACATAGCATTTTGCCTGTGGAAACCACGCGTGAATAAAATCCGCGCCCACTTTAAGCGCACCTGAGCCCCCAATGGTGGCGGTGGTTGCTACACGTTTTTCTTGCAAAACTTGGGCATTTTGACCAAATAACAGATTTTGGCAGGCAGCACGGTAACCTGGTAGACCATCCATCGGTAAATAAGGACGCGGTTTTGGTGGGTTGGCAATCTGGGCTTCAGCTTTTTGTACACAGTTTAAAACGGGTAACTTGCCATTGTCATCATAATATACCCCAACCCCTAAGTTAACCTTATTGGCACGCGTGTCTTTGCTGTGCTTGTCCATCAGACCCAAAATTGGATCACCGGCATAATGTTCTACATGAGAAAACATAATTTGCTCCTGTTATTTGGTGGCATTTTAAAACCCTAAAATCAATTGTAAAGGATAAACCTTGTGGCTTAATAAAACAACCATCCTATACTTTTTTTTAGCACTATTTTTTGGCACCTTTTTCCACTTTGTTTATGCTTGAAGCGTGGCAAGCAATTGTGTCATATCCTCGGGCAGCGCGGCAGTGACTTGTACAGGCAGCCCTGTTTTTGGATGAACAAAGCCCAGCTCATATGCATGCAGTGCTTGGCGCGGAAAATTTTTAAATGCCTCAGATTGCGCTGGCGGTAACTGATGAATCAACGTCGCGTTTTTACGGGCGGATCCATATACCGTATCCCCCACCAAAGGAAAGCCAAGATGCGATAAATGCACGCGAATTTGGTGAGTGCGTCCTGTTTCAAGCCGCACTTTCACCAAACTAAAATACTCAGTGATTGCGTTCACCTGTATCAGATGGGTGACAGCAGACTTGCCACCTTGTACCACTGCCATCTTGGTGCGCTGCGTGGCGTGGCGGGCAATCGGTGCATCAATGGTGGTATGGCGGGCAAGATCATAAGCGCGCCCTATCACCAAAGCTTGGTATAGGCGATACACTGATTTATTTTTAAGTTGGTTGATCAAATGCAGTTGACTCTGCGAGTCCTTGGCAACCACCATCAGCCCTGAAGTATCTTTATCAATGCGGTGCACAAGCCCCGCACGGGGCAATAGACGGCTGTTAGGATAATGATACAACAGCGCATTGACCAGTGTACCCTGCCAATTCCCCGCACCTGGGTGCACCACCAAACCCACAGGCTTATTCACCACCAAGACCGCATCATCTTCATAAACAATGTCAAGCGCAATATTTTCTGCCACATCGGGCTGCTGAGACACTCGCTTAGCGTGTAACTGCAGCGTATCGGCTACTTTTAACCGATATTTTGGCTTTTGTACGCAGCCATTAACACTAAGCTCCCCCGACTCTAACCAATGTTTGATCTGCTCACGAGAATAGTCGGCAAATACCTCAGCTGCCACTTTATCAATGCGCTGCCCTGCTAACTGCTCTGTAACAACATATGTCTTACAAATGAGGCTTTCTGTATCTGTAGATGGCAGGGCGTCTTCCTCATCAGGGTCATTAGTCAGAGGCTCATGTGCTAGTACATCAGCGCAAGGTATCAAATCACTCTCGCTAGCAGCCCCAAGCGCTGCCGCGGAAAGTGACTGGTGATTAAATGGACTCAAAAATGGCATAAAACCTCTTCTCCAAAAGCCGCCTAAAAAAAATGGTAACAAAAATAAATCAAATTAATAAGGTCACAAAGTATAACGTTTCATGATAGACTTAGCGAAATTTTTCACATAATTTTTTTGCCATATCGCCATAGTATTCATGGTTTTGGCGTGCTGTTGCAATAAATTTAGAGGTTAGTATGCGTCATATTTCAAAAGTTGCGGGTCTTGCCATGCTTACAATGGCCTTAACCAGCTTGTCAGGCTGTCAAACGCTGAAAAACTCAAAAGCATTGGGCGGCAAAGATGAAGTCATCGCCACCAAAGCGGAAAAAAGTGAAACAGGCTATTATCAAGCCGCTACTGACAACCTCAATAAAGGCAATTTGGCAAAAGCCATTAGCCAATTAACCGACTTGCGTACTTTTTACCCTGTGGGTGACTATAGCGAACAAGCTCTGCTAGATTTAATGTACGCTCAATATCAACATGGCGATTATATTGACGCTGTAGCCAGCGCCGAGCGCTTTATCCAAACTTACCCAACCAACCCCCAAGTGGATTATGCCTACTATGTGCGTGGTGTAGCAAATATGCAAACTGCCTCAACAGGTTTAATGAAATACACCAAACTCAACCCCGCCCACCGTGACATGGGCTACTCAAGAATTGCCTTTAATAACTTTCAACAGCTCATTAGCCGCTACCCCAACAGCGCCTATGCACCTGATGCTGCCCTGCGCATGCGCTATATCTATAACCAATTGGCAGAAAATGAAATGCAAGCCGCCAGATGGTATGTCAAACGCAAAGCCTACGTAGCCGCCGCTAACCGCGCCAAATGGGTGTTTCAGTATTACCCACAAAGCGAGGCGATTCCAGAGTCTATTGCAACCATCGCCTATAGCTATGACAAACTGGGAATGACCGATACCGCCAATCAATATA
>CALAPG010000143.1 GCA_937889485.1 uncultured Moraxella sp.
TTTCAAACACCAATCACGCTGAAGACCAACCTTGTCACTTAAAGTTAACCGACCCCAATGTCCCCATTGACCGTAATCTTAAAATCTTTGCCGAGCCTGCCCAGCGCTATTGCCCAGCGGGGGTGTACGAAGTGGTCAAATCTGACAATGGCGCCAAATTTGTGATCAATGCACAAAACTGTGTGCACTGCAAAACTTGTGATATCAAAGATCCCTCACAAAACATCACTTGGGTGACCCCAGAAGGTGGCGGTGGCCCCAACTACCCCAACATGTAACCCTATAATAATCCAAAAAAAATCCGCCCTAGTGAGCGGATTTTTTTGTCTCATGCTTTATTCATCAATCAGTCCAAGCATCGCGGTTGGCTTCATGCTTGAGCTTAGGAAAATTATCGGGATCAAACTTAATCTCGCCAAGCGGCTTACCCGACTTGACTTGACGCTCATAGTCTTTAATAATCCGAAACGCCACAGGCGACAACCACACAATCGCAATCAGATTGATCATTGCCATCAAACCCATGCTCAAATCCGCAAAATTCCAAATAGCGGGTAAATCCGCCACCGCGCCCACCATCACCATTGCCAACAATGCAATTCTTAGTGCCAAAATGCCCCATTTTGAGGTTTTTTCACCTGTGATAAACTCAATATTTGACTCACCATAACTATAATTAGCAATAATTGAGGTAAAGGCAAAAAAGAAAATCGCCAACGCCACAAACAAACCACCCCAGCCACCCACATGGTGACTCATTGCCATCTGCATCAGCTGAATGCCCTTGGCTTCGGTATGATGCTCAGTTACCCCAGACAAAATCACAATCACCGCAGTGGCAGTACAGATAACCAGCGTATCAATAAATACCCCAAGCATCTGCATAAAGCCTTGCACCGCGGGATGATCGGGGTAAGACTTTGCCGTGGCAGCAGCATTAGGGGCAGACCCCATGCCTGCTTCGTTAGAGAACAAACCACGGCGGATACCATTCATCATCGCATCTTTTACCGCCCAGCCTGCCACACCACCTGCCACCTGCTCAATACCAAAAGCACTTTTAAAAATCATAGCAATGGCATGCGGAAACAACGGCAAATTGGTCACAATCACATACACTGCCAAAATGACATATAAAATCGCCATCATCGGGACAATAAGCCCTGCCGCCCTTGCCACCGCCTTCATGCCACCAAAAATAATGGGCGCGGTAATCACCACCAAACCCACACCCACCAACCAAGTTGGCAAACCAAACGACTCATGAAATGCCAAAGCAATGGTATTGGATTGTACGCCATTAAACGCCAGACCAAACGCAATCAACAAACACACCGAAAATAAGATTGCGAGCCATTTTTGGTGCAGACCCTTGGCAATATAATAAGCAGGGCCGCCACGATACACATTGTCTTTATGCGGCTCTTTATACGCCTGAGCCAGCGTCGACTCAATAAAACTGGTGTTCATACCCACCAACGCGGTTACCCACATCCAAAACACCGCACCAGGGCCACCCGAGGCAATGGCAATCGCCACCCCCGCCAAGTTCCCCGTGCCCACACGTGCTGCCAACGAGGTCATCAACGCTTCAAACGAGCTAATACCACCATCTTTACCGCCTTGATTTGAAATCTTGAGCAATCGCCATAGATGCCCAAAATAGCGAAACTGCAGTCCCTTGGTGGCTATGGTAAAAAACAGCCCCACGCCCACTAGCAGATATACCAACACATTCCAAATGATACCATTGGCATCATTGACTAACTGATTAAACCATTCAAACATATCTCGCCTTATTGCCAATAAATAATCAAAAAAATAATCAAAAAAACAGCAGCTTTGATCGATTAAATCATTTTGCGCTTGTTCAAAAACCCCAACAAACCCAAACTGCGCTAACCCAGCTAGTGCCTGTTATGGTTTTGGGGGCTATCACTTTGCCCTAGCCAAAATTTTTAGGGCGTTATTTTAAACGATTCTTTGAAAGTAAATCTAAAAAATATTTTTATAAATCAAGGTTTTTGCCGTCATTTTTTTTGATCGGTGCCACTGCCAAAAAAAAAGCCGACAAACATTGTCAGCTTTTTTGTATGGCTATCAAAAAATTATCAGCAAGTGTTTAGCCAAAAACCCCTGCCGCGGCTTTAAAGGCGGCTTCATCATAGTCATCGCCATGCGTTACCACAATGCCGTGACCGTCGGCGCCCACATTGACAAACTTGACCCCTTGGATATTTTCGGTTTTTTTGACTAGCTCATCGGCAGCGGCTTTATCGCCCACTGGTACATCATAACGAATTTGAGGCATGTTAGGGCTCCAATAAAAATAATAAGTGAATAAAATCATTAACTTTATCTATCAAGACAACGTTACTACACTAACATAACAAATATTGATGCGATTGCGTAGTCAGTTTATCTGCCATTTTAGCAGTTCATCTGAATTGAGCCTAGTTATGAGCGAGGTAGACCGCTTTTTTTAACCAAAATTTACTGATGATTATATAATACCGAATTAAATTTACAAAATTAAAATAGACAAAATTAAATTTATCAATTTTTATCAACAATTTTTTTTGAATATTTTCTCACAATTTTATGCGCTGCAACAAAAAATCGGGCAGTTTTTGTACGGTTTTATGCCATGTTTGATTATTTTTTGAGCAGATAGCAAATTTTTTAACGGTGGGTTTGGTAACAACGCTGCCGTTACGCATGCCACCATTACGCATTAAGGTATTTTATGGCATCAGGTGTCCAATGACTGATATATTGCTGGACTTGGTCGTGGCGGTTGGGGTCTGCAATGAGATATTTGGCAATCGCTTGGGCGATGATGAGTAGGTTTTCATCTCTCACCAAATCACTGACATAATAGCTGTCAAATCCCGTTTGGCGCTTGCCTAGTAGCTCACCTGCCCCGCGTAGCGCCAAATCTTTTTGGGCAATCACAAAGCCATCATTGCTATCTCGTAGTACATTAAGGCGCTCAATGCCTGTGGGCGATAGTGGCGTTTGGTATAGCAGTACGCAAAAACTTTTGGCGGTGCCACGCCCCACCCGTCCGCGCAGCTGATGCAGCTGTGATAGTCCCAATCGTTCGGCATTTTCTATTACCATCAGTGAGGCATTAGGCACATCTACGCCCACTTCAATCACGGTAGTTGCCACCAGTAGCGAGGTTTTTCCTTGTTTAAAGTCCTGCATCACCGCTTGTTTGTCGGCAGGTTTCATCTTGCCATGTACCAAGCCAATGCTAAGGTTGAGCCTATCATCAAGGTCGGCATAGGTGGCTTCGGCGGCTTGGGCATCTAGGATGCTAGATTCTTCTACCAACGGGCATACCCAATATGCCTGCTTGCCTTGCTCACAGTTGATGGCAATGCGCTCAATGACCTCATCACGCCTATCACGGCTAATGGTTACGGTGGTAATGGGCGTACGATTGGGCGGCAATTCATCAATAATTGAGGTGTCCATATCGCCAAATGCGCTCATGGCAAGGGTGCGAGGTATGGGCGTGGCAGTCATAATCAGCTGATGCGGTGTGGTATGTGCCAAACCTTTACCCAGCAGTGCCATACGCTGCTCCACCCCAAAACGGTGCTGCTCATCAATAATCACCAATCCCAACTTGGCAAAATTGACGTTTTCTT
>CALAPG010000144.1 GCA_937889485.1 uncultured Moraxella sp.
AGTGCTTACATCTCCACCTGAGAAGCAATGCTTCGCAAGAAAGATTATAGGTGGAGAATTACGCACGATAAGTTAAAGGTTTTGGTAAATACGCTGATAGTCCTTGGCAGCCAGTCTTGCGCCAAATTGCGATATCACCGCCCCTGCCACCGCACTTGCCAACTTGCCACACATGGCAGGCTCATGTCCTTGCGATAAGGCATATAAAAACGCCCCTGCAAAGTTATCGCCTGCGCCATTGGTGTCTAGTACATGGTCAATGACAGGGGTAGGCACTTCAATCAATTTTGTTTCACGTGAAACATTATCAGCCATTGCAATCAATGAGCCTGCCCCGCCATTGGTAACAACAGCAAGCGCAGCAAACCCTAATAGCGCTTGACTGGCAGTTTTATGACAAGGCTGACCCGTAAAAATCATGGCTTCTTCACAATTACAAAAAATCGCATCGACGCCGCCATCTAGCATATGAGCAATGCCTTCACGCCCAAATTTGACCACGGCAGGATCGGCAAAACTGACCGCAATTTTCATGCCTTTGTCACGGGCAAACTGTTTTAATTGAGTGATTGCCGTTTGCGCGGCTGGGTTAAATGCCAAATACCCTTCAATATATAGCCAATCTTGGGCGCCAAAACTGGCTAACACCCCATGCGAAAAATCAATATTGCTGGTATCAAGCTCGGCAGACGTACCCAAAAAAGTCTGCATGGTACGCTCACCTTCTGGGGTCACTAGCACCATACAGCTGCCTGTGGTTTCACCTGTTGCCATGGCCGTTGGTAAAGTTGACACGCCCCCTGCTTGTAGGTCTGATAAATAAAAACCGCCTGCCGCATCATCACCCACACGGCAAATATAAGCGGTATCACTACCTAGGCTTGCCGCCGCAAAAATTGAATTGGCAGCCGAACCGCCACTGGCTTGTTTGCTTGGCGCGATGTTTTGGGTATTAAGCGCGGCGATGAGCTCAGCTTGTTCACTGTGACTGGCTAGGGTCATGTTGCCTTTGGTCAACCCTGTGGCTTGTAATTGTAAATCGGTCAATACAAATTCGCTATCGAGCAAGGCATTGCCAATGCCAAGAATTTTTGTCATGTTGCGGTTTTCCTTGAATAAATAAAAACATAATGAATAAAGAAGCCAAAAAATCGCT
>CALAPG010000145.1 GCA_937889485.1 uncultured Moraxella sp.
ATTTGGCGCCGACTCGCTTTGGTGCAGCGGTGGCAACGCCTTTGGTTAATGACGACCGTATCAAAGTGCTATCAGATGACCATATCCGACCTTTTTACCAAGCCCAAGCCAAACTTGCTGTGCGTCTCTTAAAAGAGCAGTTGGCTGGTTATCCTATGCACATTCACAAACCCGAAGGCGCGATATTTTTATGGTTATGGTTTGAGAATTTACCCATTCGTACTGCCGCATTGTATGAGCGCCTCAAAGCAAAGGGCACGTTAATTATTCCAAGTGAACATTTTTTTGTGGGTGTTGATACCAAAGACTATGCGCACGCGCATGAGTGCATCCGTATGAGTATTGCCCAAGATGAACAAACTTTGCGACAAGGTATTGCCACCATTGCTGAGGTAGTTAAGGCAGTCTATGAGGCACCCTGTGTGTAGATTTTGTAAGCAGAAAATAAGGTAGGGATTGAAAAATAGGTGATTAAACGATACTATCGGCAGCGGATTGCGTGCGCGCAATCGAGCAAATTTTTTTTAATCGCCTTATCCAAACAGCAATACACTCTCATATAAAACATTGTTTTGTATCACTTTTAAAAAATATCAATAACGTGATGACGCGCGGTAAGCATCGTTGGAGTAACCCTATGTCTGAAAGTACGCATTACCTCGTCTACACCAGCCGAATTACCCCAAAAGCCAGCTTTCAGACGAACACCTTTACCGATATTTTGGCAAAATCCAACCACAATAACAACATGGCTAATATTAGTGGATTTTTATTTTTTAAAAAAGGCAAGTTTTTACAATATATTGAGGGTAATCACCAAGCGATCATCAGTTTGTATGAGAAATTAGAGCAGGATAAACGTCATAAAGCGCTAAAAATCATCGTTTCTGGGACACGTCCTGCCCCCATATTTGGACAATGGGCAATGCATTGTATCGATTTGGGTAACAGCGAATCTGGTGTGTTTAGCGAGTTGGTTGAAGACTTTGCCCCATACCAATGGGGGGCTGGCGAGGCGTTGCAGTTGATTAGTGATATGCAGCGCTACTATCACCAGCACCACCCCGCTAGTGAGATGTTTGCGCCCAAACCTGTGCCTTATTGGCAAATGCTAGGTCGTGCTATCGCCAAACGCCATCGGGTTTTTTTGCTGCTTGAGGGGCTGATTGTGCTATTACTGATGTTAAGTTATATGGCGTGGAAGCTGCGCGGCTAGGGCGCATTAACCTCTAACAACCTGTATTTATTATGTTGTTGGTCTAAATTGAAAATTTAAAAAATTTTTATCTGGTCAGATTATGACTGTCAGCCTAAGTTTTTGCCTTAAAAATGGGCGATTTATCACGTTTTTTAAGGCAAAGATGTTATGAGTACAGGCTCTAAATTTGCCAATCAACAAAGTTTTTTAACACCTGTAATCCTGCGGTATGGCTTTTTTCAGGATGAAATTGGGTGGCAAATAAGTTATCTTGAATCACACTGGCACAAAAATTCACGCCATAATCACAAGTTGCTGCCACAATTGATTTTTCTACAGGCTCACAATAAAAACTATGCACAAAATAAAAATGGGTATGGTCTGCAATCCCTTGCCATAATGGATGTGCCAAATCCATATCTGTGATAGTATTCCAGCCCATGTGCGGCACTTTGATAGGTTGACCTTGGCAATCTTGCCATGTTTGCTCAAAGCGCTTCACCTCACCTGCTAAGATGCCCAAACAATCAATGCCATCATTTTCTTGTGAATGTGCGAACAACGCCTGCATCCCTACACAAATTGCCATGACGGGCTTGTTAAATACCGCCGCTTTTACCACATCGGCAATGCCTGCTGCCTGCATCTCTGCCATACAGTCTCGCATCGCGCCAACCCCAGGAAACACAATCTTATCCGCTGCTTGGATAACCTTTGCATCGCGAGTGATAGTGACCTCTGCCCCTACCGCTGCCAAGGCTTTGCCCGCCGAATGTAGATTACCCATACCGTAATCCAACAATGCCACCTTTGTCATCTGTTTCTCCTCAATGCCGCTATTGTCTTATGCCCTATTTTTGTAAGCTGCTGCCTGACTTTGGCGCAGCTTGTGGTACCAGCGCATAAAGAAATTTTGAAAAATACCGATTTTGCCATTATATTAACTATAATAGATAAACCCTAAAACATTTTATCAACATTTGACCTAAATTTAAGGCTAATAACAATGGCAGAAAAAAACTATTATGACATTTTAGGCGTCGATAAAAAAGCCAGCGAATCTGATATAAAAAAAGCGTATCGAAAATTGGTGCGCCAGTACCACCCCGATGTCAACGACTCGCCCGATGCCGACACCAAAATGGGCGAAATCAACAACGCCTATGAGACCCTCAAAGACACTGATAAACGCGCCCAATATGACATGATGCTTGATAATCCCTATATGGGGCAAGGTGGATTTGGCGGGCAAGGCTTTAACCAAGCCAATATGAGCCAAGAGGATATCGACGCGATTTTACGGCAATTTGGCGGCAACCGCCGCGGTGCTCAAAGCGGTGGCGCAGGTGGCTTTAAATTTGATGACTTATTTTCAGCATTTGGTGGGGCGGGTAGCTTTGGGGGTGGTAGCAGCCAAGCAAGACACCGTGACAAAGGCGAAGATCAGCATGCCGAACTCTCGATTGACCTAAAAGCCAGTTACGAAGGCGATACCCGTAGCATCAGCCTTAACGTGCCCGTACAAACCGCCACAGGGTTAAGCTACCAGAAAAAAAACATTGACGTTAAAATTCCAAAAGGCATTGCGCAAGGGCAACAAATTCGACTTGCCAAACAAGGGCACCCAAGTCCATACGGGGGCGAAAATGGCGATTTATACCTCAAAATTAAATTCAATCATGCCGACAATATACGGGTAGAAGGCAAAGATATTTTTCAAACGGTTGACGTCTCCCCGTGGGAAGCGGGCATGGGTGGACAAATTACCGTCAACACGCCTGCAGGAAAAGTAAACGTCAATATCCCCAAAAATAGTCGAAACGGCACCAATTTACGCCTCAAAGCCAAAGGTATCCCTGCCAAAGAAGCAGGGGATTTATACCTTAGTCTAAATATTGTATTGCCGCCCATCACCTCAGCGGCAGATACCCAAGCGTTTGAAGCATTTGCCCAAGCTTTTGCTGGTTTTATGCCTAATCGCTGATAGGACAGCACTGATAAACTACCATGGGTAAAACACTACGGGTAAAACAGTTAGGGTGATAGCAAAGATACTAGCAAAGTAGCCTGCAATTCTTGCCACCCTAAAAATTGCCATGACTATTGAGCCAAGTCTGTAGCACCTGAATTTCTGCCTGTTGGCTATCAATGAGGGTATTGGTGAGGCTACGCACTTTTTCATCATAGCCATATTTGAGCACCACTTGAGACAGCGCAATCGCCCCTTTGTGATGAATAACTAGCGTTTGAGCAAACGCACGGTCCGCGTTTTTGGTCATGACCGTGTCCACCATTTCTTGCTGCATATCATGAATCACGCTATCAATTTCTTGCTGGGCTGCCACACTATCTGCCAACGTCTGATTGGCATCAATATCGGTTTTAATCAGCTGCATAGACAACCAATTTTGCATAATTTGTGCCTCATTTTGCCGAGAGGCAATCACATCATCTGCCAAATGTAATAGGGTAGGATCGCTGCCATAGCGCTTTTCAATGCGGGCTAGGGCAACGGTTTCGGCAAAGTGATTGAGGATGGTTTTGACAAAAATAACGTCTGGCGTCATGGGCAAATAATCAAACTGCCCAAGGCTAGCCGCTGCATAGTTGCGCCGCTCACGGTTGCTGGCAGGCTGATCGATCACGGTAAAATACGCTTGCTGATAATCATTGACAGCACTAGCAGCAGGAGTAGAAAAGGTTTGAGTCAGCTGGCTGACGGCGACCATATTTTTGTTGATGGCTTGTGGGTCTAGTACTTGTGGCGTTAGCTTTTCTTCAAATTCAGGCTCAGAAGTAGCAGCGCTAGCAGCGGCATCACTCATTGCCACTTGTGGTTTGCAGGCGGTCACTCCCCCTAGCATCAATGCCGCAAGCAGCAGCGAATCAAAAAATCTTGCCACGTGGTAATTCCTTAGACAACCCCTAAATCACTCGCAGTATAAAATAAATCACCAGCAACAAAAATAGCGGTTGTGTCACTGATCGTTACGGGCGCCTATCCGCCATCAGCCGCTGCTACAGACCATAAACCATTGACCTAGCCTGCGCAACAAAACTTATAAAAACGCCATATTTGGGCAACCAATCGCCGTATTTTTTAATGGCTAATTTTTGGTTTTAATCAAATACACGCCCAGCATGGCGCTAGCAATGATTGGCAAAATTACCATGCCAAAAGGTGATAACCCCGTACTCAGGCTAACAAAGCCCACCAAATCTTGCAGATAGCTGAAAATCAACCCAAATAACAAGGCAATAACAATGCGGTACCCCAAACTCTGGTTACGTAGCGACCCAAAGACAAAAGAACACGCCACTAATACCAAGGATAACATAGCAAATGGTGACAGCAATTTTTTCCACAGTGCCACCTCATGCTCCAAAGAACGCCGATGCTCCGTTGCCATCAACTGTTGGTGCTGCCACAGTTCGGTAACGGACATATCATCGGGTTTTCTTGTCAATAAATAAATTGCTGAAGGCTCAATAGGTAGCGGCACCACCTGGTCTGACAGTGTGGTGAGTTGGCTAGTACCATCTGGATGAATGGTCAGTTGTTTTAGGTTTTTAAGTTGCCAACCTGACGCGCCTGCCGTGGTGGGGTTCTTTACATACACCCCCGTATCTGCTTGTAATACCTGCTGTACTTGGGCTTGGTCATCTAGCTGCCATAATTTGATGCGCTTTAGCTCGCCTTGGGTATTGGCATAATCAATATTAATGATACGGTTGCCTTGTTTGTCCCAATAGCCGTTAATGGCGCTCGAGAGCAACGGCTGGTCATATTTTACTTGGTGCGACAGCTGATTGGTAATGGGTAAAACATATTGCCCAAGCAATAACCCAATCACCACAAAAACCAACGCAGGTTGCATCACCCATGCCACAATTTTAAAACGGCTGACCCCAGCAGCTTGAATCACCGTAAGCTCACTGTTATTGGCAAGAAGACCAAGACCTACCACCGCCCCTAGCAAAGTACCAAACGGCATATACGTCAGCAAATCACTGGGGGCACTATAGGCAATATAACGTAGCGCATCCACATACGTATAATGGTCATTGAGTATCTGTAGTTCAGAAAGGTACCCAAAAATCATTTTTAGCAGCCAAAGCCCTATGACGGCGCCTGTAATGGCAAAAAAAGTTTGTTTTTTGACATATCCCGATAAAATCATGATCGCCCGCCTCGCAACAATTGACGGCTTTGACGGCGATAACGAATACGGTGCGCTACACGGCTTTGCCAGTTAAGTAACAAAGAAAACAACCCAAACCCAATCAGTAGCCAACCATAAGATAAAACACTGATATGCCCCTTACTGATGGCGGTACGTAAAGAAATAATACCAATCGCACAGCTGGCAAAAATCAGCACCGAAGGCAGCAGCCGTATCCATCGCCCTTGGCGTGGGCGTACTTGTGCCAAAGGCGTGGCAAGCATAGCCGCAATGATGATTAACCACGGCATACTAAAACGATAGCCCAACTCAGCCTTGACCTCAGCTTGTTGCCAATTGGACAAAAGCTTGGCGGTGGTTTGGGTCTCTACATTGGTTTCGGTAATCTGATCACTGGCAGGTTTTTCAAGGGTAATGCGATATTGCTCAAAACTGGTTTGGTTATATTTGGCATTCTCCGTGCCAAGCTCATAGCGCCGCCCCTGAAATAAATCCAGCTGCATAGATTGATCCGTATCTTTACTAGGCACTTGGTAAGCATGTTTGGCAGTGATGATCACGTCATTTTTTAACGGCTGACCGCTACGATCGGTACGCTGCTGAATGACATACAAATTTTTAAGTTCGCGTTTTTCTTTATCAAATTCATCAACATATAAATGATAATTACCACTATTAATAAAACTCTTTGGGCGAATTAAATCCAATAAGCTACCCAAAGACTGGGTTTGCCAAATATGTTCGCTGTTGGACAACCCCCAAGGTTTTGCCCACAAACTGATGGCGGTTTGACACAAAAACATGCCAAAAATCAAGGGCATCACCAACCGAGTCATACGCCCACGGCTAATACCGCTAGCAAATAGCACGCTCATCTCATGATCAACATACATGCGCCCTAAAACCAGCATCAACGCAATAAAAAAAGACAAGGGTAAAATCAGTTCAAGCAACGTAGGAATGTTATAGCCAATAATAGCAAACAACAGCCCCACATCTAGCCGACCCTCTGCTGCGATTCCAAAATAGCGGATCAAACGCCCGCCAAGTAATAACGCCATCAAAAACAGCAGCACAATGGCAGTGTTTGTGGCGACTTGTTGCGTCATATAGCGTCGTAATATCACAAGTAACCACCCAATATTACTCAAAAAAAATAAACAAGCTGCTTAGCCCAACAAAAATAAAAAATAGCGGCTATCATCATAACACGAGCGCCCCTATCAAGGTAGCGGCGGCACAGAAAGACCGCGTATTTTTACCAACCCATCGCCTATTTTAACCGCTTAAAAAACCATGGAGAATAACAAAACTGTAAGCAACCTTTAAAGTAAAGCAATCTTCGCTAAGCCATGCATCGTTGCCTGCCACCCACAGGAATGTGCTATGATAGCGCCAGCACATGATAAAAACTACCTTCAGGAGTTGATATGGCTTTAACATTATCGCTAGTAAGCACCCTAAAAAAAACACCAAAAAACAACTATCACATCATCCTTATTGATGACAAAAACCAGCCCATCAGTGGTTTGCCTGCCGACCTTAATGAAGCGGTCAATCAGCTCATTACTGTCAGTTGTTTTCAGGGAAAACTTGGCGCCACGGCGCTAGCGTATGCCAACGAGCCGCAAGACGGACTGTTACTAGTAGGCATCGGCACGCGCACCCAGCCGCAAGTTGGTCAACTACAAAAAATTGCCAAAGCCATCTACAATCAGCTAAGCCAACTCACAAAATCTGCCACTCTCATACTGGCAGACTACTATGATGATAACGCCTTCGGGCAGCTGGCATTGGCGCTTCTTAATCAAAGCTATGTGTTTGACTGCTATAAATCAAAAAAAGCGGACGATGCCAAGCTCACCGAAATACGGGTATGGGTTACCGACACGCAACACGCCACCTTGCAAAATGTTCTGCTGCAGCAGCACGCCATCTATAAAGGGCAAGCATTGGCAAAAGACCTTGCCAATCAGCCCCCCAATACTTGTGTGCCTCAGTATCTAACCCAAAAAGCGCAGCAACTTGCCAACCAATACCCAGCGCTACTCACCCTCAAAGTCGTGGGCGAAAAAGACATGGAAAAATTGGGCATGCACTGCTTTTTGGCAGTGGCTAAGGGGTCGGTACAAGAAGCGCAGCTGATTCTACTAGAATATAACGGCAGCCAGCCTGATACCAAAACAACTACCAAACCCACTAAAAAAACCAAAAATAAAGCCGCCGCTTTAGAAAACCCCATTGTTATGGTAGGCAAAGGTATTACCTTTGATAGTGGCGGTATTTCACTCAAACCTGGGCTTGGCATGGGCGAGATGAAATATGACATGGGCGGCGCGGCAGCGGTGCTTGGTATGATGCAAGCCTTGTGTGAAGCGCGCTTACCGCTACAGGTGGTGGGGGCACTTGCTTGTGCAGAAAATATGCCGTCAGGACAAGCAACCCGACCTGGTGATATTGTCACCGCCATGAACGGTACCACGGTGGAGATTTTAAATACCGATGCCGAGGGGCGTTTGGTACTGTGTGACACTTTGGTATATGTGCAGCGCTATCAGCCACAAGTCATTATTGACATGGCAACATTAACAGGGGCTTGCGTGGTGGCGTTGGGTCATGTACGCACGGGCATGTATAGCAACAACGAAGATGTGATTTTTGACTTAGAACAGGCAAGTAGCGCTTCTCAAGATCGGGTATGGCATATGCCGCTTGATGATGATTACCAAGAGCAGCTCAACTCCAATATGGCAGATATGCAAAATATCGGGGGTATGCCAGCAGGGTCAGTGACTGCCGCGTGCTTCTTATCACGCTTTGTTGGCGATATACCTTGGGCGCATCTAGATATTGCAGGTACCGCTTGGCAGTCGGGTAAAGAACCCACCGCCACAGGACGTCCTGTGCCGCTACTGATGCATTATTTACAGCGTAAGGCACTGCAAGCCTAGACGCTTGTTGCCATTGTATGGTAGGGTTTTCCTAGACTAAAAAAGATGACGCCACACATTAGTTTTTATATCTTATCACCTCAAAAACAGCTGATTGCCTTTGTCTGTCAGCTGATTGCCACCGCGCTTAATAAGAGTCAAGCAGCGGTGATGGTGGTGGCAGCCGCCAACCAACTGCGTACCCTCGATGAGCAGCTTTGGTCATTTTGTGACACCGCGTTTATTCCTCACCAAATTATCTTAGAATCTGCGGCATTGACCCGCCAGACGATACTTGCACGCGTGATATTAACAGACAATGTGGCACTCGTTGGCGATTTTAACGGCGTGGTCATCAACCTAACCGCTACCCCGCTTGGGTCTTGTGGCGCTAGTCGGCTACTTGAAGTGGTCGGCAGTGAGCCAGAACAGGTCGCAAGCGGTAGAGAAAAATATCGCTATTATCAGCGTGAGTTGGCGCAGCAATCAGCGGTCAATAACTCAGAAATCTCAGTATTTCGTCTCTAAATTTTTTTATGAAAATTTTTTAAAAATGGTAAACTGTGTGTCAATTTTTTAGGAGTTGGCTATGTTAAAACTTGTGCAAGCGTATCAGCGGGTGGGTCTTGTACCACTGATTGTGATTGGGTTGTTATTAGGTATCTTGGTTGGTTGTCTAACAAACCCTACCATTATTGGCGGTTTGCCGCTATCGGTTGCCAAATTTGTGGCAATTTTTGGTCAACTATTTGTCGGTGCCCTAAAAGCGGTGGCGCCACTGTTGGTATTTATTTTGGTCATGGCTTCCATTTGCCAACACCAACGTGGTACCCAAGTGCATGTGCGTGGGGTGATGGTATTGTATATGGTGGGCACATTTTTGGCTGCCATGACCGCGGTGGGTGCCAGTATGCTGTTTCCGACCACCCTCACTTTGGTCACAGGTACGATTGATCATACACCGCCTGCAAACCTAGCTGAGGTACTCACCACCTTATTAGGCAATATGGTGAGTAATCCGATTGATGCCATTACCAAAGCCAATTATATGGGGGTGTTGACGTGGGCGGTACTGATTGGGTTGGCACTGCGCCATGCGTCAGATACCACAAAACGGTTGTTGGGTGATGCGGCAGAGGCAGTCTCGACGGTAGTGCGCTGGGTCATCTGGTTGGCGCCGTTTGGGGTATTTGGCTTGGTCACCCAAACTGTGGCAGAAACAGGGTTAGGCGCGTTGGTGGGTTATTTGCGTTTGGTGATGGTGTTGGTAGGTGCCATGGCGTTTATTGCGTTGGTGGTTAACCCGATGATTGTGTTTTTTAAAACCCGCAACAACCCGTATCCCTTGGTGTTTACCTGTTTGCGTGAAAGTGGCATTACCGCATTTTTTACCCGTAGCTCGGCTGCCAATATTCCTGTTAACATGAATTTGGCTGAAAAACTGGGTCTGCATAAAGATACGTACGCTGTCACTATTCCCCTAGGTGCAACCATCAATATGGCAGGCGCTGCCATTACCATTAATGTGATGACGCTTGCGGCAGCGCATACGTTGGGTATTGAGGTGGATTTTGTGTCGGCGGTCTTGTTGTCATTATTGGCGACACTTTCTGCGGCAGGTGCGTCTGGGGTTGCGGGCGGGTCTTTGCTGCTAATTCCGTTGGCATGTAGCTTTTTTAATATTCCAGATACCATTGCCATGCAAGTGGTGGCGATTGGGTTTATTATTGGGGTGATTCAAGATTCGGTGGAAACAGCGCTCAACTCCTCGACAGATGTACTGTTTACTGCAGCGGCAGACCCCAAATATGCCTACACTGCAGCAGGTACCTCGCATTAGGGTATTAAGACTAGCACTAGGCTAGACAGCTAGTCAAAACAGCAAGTGAAAAAGGGCAATACGTATTTGCCCTTTTTTTTGCGTTTTATATAACAAAAAAAGATGCCAACGGGTGACATCTTTTAGGGTCAGCTGCTGTAAGCGATACAGGTTGGTAGCGCTAGATAGCCGACAAGTTGTATCGAATCAATACATGCGCGCCGTTAGCGGCATCTGTAGCCTATATATTTTATATGGGATTTATGGATTTACCACAACAGGCACGGTTTTTACGTCCACAGGAATAGTGGTGGTGGTAGAAGCGATGGCAGTGTTGTCATCAACGGGCTGTACGGTAGTAGTTTGGGTAGCGGGTGCCGCTTGAGTGATCTGGGTCACGGGTACAACTGTGGTAGAAGGCATAGTTGGTGCAGGTACTGCCACTTTGTTACGGCTTTCATCAAGTTTTAACTCAGCAGGAATATCCATGTTGATTTCGCTAGTTTTTTTACCAGATTTGGTTGAGGCTGCTTGGTTTTTTGCCGCATTGGTGGTTTGATTTTTTTTGACGGTGCTAGTTTTGGTTGTTTTTGCGGTGGTGTGTTTTACCGTTTTTGCGGGCGCGGTTTTGGTAGTTTTTGTGGTGACTTTGGTAGCTGCTTGGGCAGACATTGAAAGGCCTGTGGCAACGACCAATGCGGTTAGTGTGGTAGCAAATTTTTTCATGATAGTATCCTCTTAATTTTTTGGCGAATTGTCAATCATTGTTGTAGTAACATGAGTTTGTTATAGATAATCGACCATTTGGGTGACGATGGCAACCAAACACGGCGTGCTTGTCGTCTTATCATTGGACGTCAATTATGCTAACCGTAATTATAGAACAAACTAGCTGGCAAAGAGTGTAACTGTTCGAATCGAAGTGTAGGCAAACGGTAAACGCTCAACAACAAGCCGCGCCGTTATTTTTTCTTGGCAAAAAATAGCCAAGTTTCATAAACAATCAATGCTGACAAGGCAATCAAAAAAGGGGCAATATAATAAAGCAGCCTAAAGACAAGTAACACCGCTAGCATTTGGGTACGGTCAACCGTGGGCAACGCGCTAATCATCACCACCTCAAAAACACCCAACCCACCAGGTACATGGCTTAAAATACCCACTGCCATGGATTGGATAAAGGCAGAAAATGTTGCCCAATAACTAATATGGTCTGAAGGCGGTAACAACAAATAAAGCACCAGCGCCACGGTTCCCAAATCCACAATAGCAATCGCAGTTTGCTGCAAAATGATTTTGGCAGGGGGTAAATCAAAGCGCCAGCCACGGATAAAAACGTGCCGTCCTTGTCTGCCTGCATACCAAATTACTAAAGCAATCAAGGATAAAATACCAACACCCAATGCCCGCACATACACAATATTCTCAAAAATTCCCCAAGATTGATCCAGCTGGGACAACAACTGCACCGTAATCTCTGGGTGGCTGGTCAAAGAGGCGCCAATCAGCGTGCTAATGCCAAAGGTAAACGCCATAGACACCATCCACACAATATTGGCAATCTCATTATTACTCAAATTAAAACGGCTGTAATTGCGATAGCGAATCCCGCTCGCGGTGACCAAATTCACCCCTACCGTATGGCTAATGGCATACGCGGTAAACGAAGTGAGTGCCACATGAGGGTAATCAATTTTTCTGCCAATTTGGCGCATGGCAATAAAATCATACAACGTCAAAATAAGATAGCCAAAGGCGACTACCAAGGTTGCAATAATCAAATGTGTGGTAGGAATACGCGAAATAGCGTCCAAAACGTCTTGGTAATGCACAGTTTTGGTCAAGCGATACAACGCACGCATAGCGAGCGCAAAAATAAAAATAGCGATTGCAGACAGTGCAAAACGCCAAAGATGCTTAACCCAAGTTGTTTTCATGAATAAAACCTAACCTTTTGTCATGCGTCCCATCAACCAAAATACTGAGAACCATTCATAGGCGACAATATTTTCACTATCATCCAATAATGTCAAACGATTTTCACCCTGCTTGGCTTGCTTGGCACTTGCACCCCGTCGTTTTTGGTCGCAAAAACCGCCCAAATTGGTGAAGCATTAAAGAAAAAGCGTTGTCCAGCGCTTATTTTATCAGACAAATTTTTGAAAAAGAAAATAACTGTTAGCTATTTTTTTTATGATGGGCTCAGTTTTGACCGCTGTGAGCAAGTGGGCGTTTATGTCCACTCATCTTAAACCAACAAAAATACCGCTAAAATAACGCCAAACGCGCTGTAAACCAACCAACAAACAAGCGACATAAATTAACGTGTTAAAAAGCCAAAACGTGGCTATTTTGACCCAGCAATGCTAAGATAAAATGTCAATAAAAACAGCCATCACGTATCAAAACGCGCAGACGCTTCTAAAAAGCCAATCAAAAACTAGAGATAACGCCATGCAACTTGTGTATATTCACGGGCTTGATAGCAGCCCCAATGCCGAAAAAGCCCAAAAATTACAAGCCTTTTGTGCCCACCATTTTTCGCAAATCAACGTGATTACCCCAAACCTCAACCGCGCACCCAACGAGGCGATGGCATTGCTGCAAGAGATTGTCGCCCAAGATCCTAACACTGGCTTGGTGGGCAGCTCGTTGGGCGGATTTTATGCAAATATACTTTGTAATTTGACAGGCAAACGCACGGTGTTGATCAACCCAAGTGTGCATTCTGGGCAAAGTCTAAAGCGATTTTTTGGTGCAGATTTTGCTAGTCTTGCAGACGACTATGTGGGGCATATTACCCCTGACGGTTGGCACATCACCAAACAACACATTGAATGGCTAGTGAATAACCGCCCCAATAAGTCATTGTATCCACATAATGTATTGGTAATTGTCAAAAAAGGCGATGAACTCTTAAATTATCAAGATGCGGTGGATTATTTTAGCCAAGACCACGCCCAAAGCCACATTATTATTGAGGATGGTGGCGACCACCGTATGAGCGATTTTGAAACCAAATTACCGCAAATTATGCAGTTTTTGTTTGGCTTGCCGTTGATTAAATAATAATGGTTCGAAATTATCAGCCACAAGATAGCCAAGCGTTAGCCACAATTTTCAAAAATGCGATTTTGGCGTTTGATAACAGCATTTATTCACCCCGTCAAAAACAGGCTTGGCTTGGCAATCACTCAGATGAATTTTGGCAGAGTCGATTTGAGCAAACTAAACCGTTGGTGGCGGTGCTTAATGATGTAGTGGTGGGTTTTATTGAGTTTGGTTTTGAAAATGGGTTTGGCGAGATTGGTTGTTTTTATGTTGAGCCAAGTTGTCAAAATCAAGGCGTGGGACACCGATTGTTTGGTAAAGTTTTGAATGTTGCTAAAGATAATCATGTGCGTCAAATTCAAGTCTATGCGTCCCATATCGCCAAGGTGTTTTTTGAAAAGCAAGGGTTTAGGGTTATTCAAAAAAATAGCGTGGAAAGGGAAGGGGTGATGCTCGATAATTGGTTGATGTCATGTGCTTGTAAAGTGCTATTGAATTAAAATTGATTGTTAATTGTTTGAGAAATTAAGAAGATTAAGGGTTTTATGAGTAATTATACCTCCACCTCACTTGAAGTTTTAGAAGGGCTAGAGCCTGTGCGCCGCCGCCCTGGCATGTACACCGACACCACACGCCCCAACCACCTTGCCCAAGAAGTCATCGACAACTCGGTGGATGAGGCGTTAGCAGGCTATGCCAAAGCCATCACCGTCACCCTGCACAGCGATGGTTCGCTGTCGGTGGAAGATGACGGACGCGGTATGCCCACCGACATCCACCCCGAATTTAAGCAATCGGGGATTGAGCTGATTTTGACACGCTTGCATGCAGGGGGCAAATTCTCCACCGACAACTACCAAGT
The DNA here is from genome assembly GCA_937889485.1 of uncultured Moraxella sp. Taxonomy (GTDB): domain Bacteria; phylum Pseudomonadota; class Gammaproteobacteria; order Pseudomonadales; family Moraxellaceae; genus Faucicola. Next base: position 14,045 of record CALAPG010000145.1, read on the forward strand.
ATCAGGCGGATTGCATGGCGTAGGGATTTCGGTGGTCAATGCCTTGTCGCACAAGGTGGATGTCACCGTGTGGCGAAATGGTGAAGAATTTAGCATGAACTTTGCCGATGGCAACCCTGTCGCACCGCTTGCCGTAAGCACAGCGAGCAATAAACGCAAACGCGGCACTCGGGTGCAGTTTTGGGTCAATGACAAATATTTTGACACACCAAAATTTAGCATCAAACAGCTCAAACATCACCTAAAAGCCAAAGCGGTGCTCTCGGCAGGGCTTTTGATTACGTTTGTCAATGACATCGATGGCGAAACCGATGTTTGGCAGTTTACTGATGGGCTATCGCAGTATCTCACCGAGCAATTGGTGGATGATGTCACCTTGCCCGAACAGCCATTTGTGTTTAATTATGATGCCAAAAAAGGCGAGCGCGCAGGCTTGAGTTTTGCCATTTGTTGGCTTAGTGAGGGCGGTACACCTGTCCAAGAAAGCTATGTCAACCTCATTCCCACTGCCCAAGGCGGCACGCACGTGAACGGGCTACGTACGGGTATCACCGATGCCATCAAGGAGTTTTGCGAGCTGCATAATCTTTTGCCGCGCAATGTCAAACTTACCGCTGATGATGTGTGGGATGGGGTCAATTATATTTTATCGCTCAAATTCTCAGAACCCCAGTTTAGTGGACAGACCAAAGAGCGGCTATCAAGCCGTGAAGCGGCAGGCGTGGTGCAAGCCTTTGCCAAAGACGGCTTTAGTCTATGGCTCAATCAACATTTTGACATCGCCAAACAAATTGCCGAGCTTGCCATCCATAAAGCTGGCAAACGCCTAAAATCTGCCAAAAAAGTCGAGCGTAAAAAAATCACCCAAGGCCCTGCGCTGCCTGGCAAATTAGCCGATTGTCGTGGCGACTTGCGCGATGGGGCAGAACTGTTTTTGGTGGAAGGGGACTCAGCAGGGGGCAGCGCCAAACAAGCGCGTGACAGACATTTTCAAGCCATCATGCCGCTTAGGGGCAAAATCTTGAATACCTGGGAAGTCTCGCCCGATACGGTGCTTGCCAGTGAGGAGATTCATAATATCGCCATTGCCATTGGCGTTGACCCAGATTCGGATGATTTGAGCGAACTGCGGTATGACAAAATCTGTATCTTGGCGGATGCTGACTCCGATGGACTGCATATTGCCACGCTTTTATGTGCGTTGTTTGTCAAGCACTTTAAGGCGGTGGTAGATGCAGGGCATTTGTACGTGGCAATGCCACCTTTGTACCGCATTGATATTGGCAAAGAGGTAGAATACGCCCTTGATAATGATGAGCTTGAGCAAATCATCAAAAAAGCCAAGGGCAAAAAAGCCCAAATCACGCGCTTTAAGGGGTTGGGTGAGATGAGTGCCGAGCAGCTTCGAGAGACCACCATGCACCCAGATACACGGCGTTTGGTGCAGCTAGACCTTGACGACCCAGCCGCCACTGACACAGTGATGGATATGCTACTTGCCAAAAAACGTGCCAGTGACCGCAAAATATGGCTAGAGCAAAAAGGCGACTTAGCAGAAATTGGGGTATAATAGCCGCCCCATTTGCTAATTTCAGTGAACTATCGTAAACTGAAAAGCTAGAGTAATTATTCAAAGAGATTGTATGATGGATATGAGTCAGCTACCGCCACTTGATCAAACCAACATTGGCAGCCATGTGCCTCGCCGTGACAACCCAAAAGTGGCAAAGTTGGCGGGGAAATTGCTAGCTATGTCAGGCTGGCAGATTGTTGGTACAGTACCCAACGTCAAAAAAACCGTCATGCTTGCCGTGCCTCATACCTCCAACATGGACGGTTGGAACGCTATTTTAGCCATATTAAAACTGGGGATTGATATCAAACTCATGGGGAAAAAAGAGCTATTTCAGGTACCTGTGATGGGCAGATTTTTGAAATGGGCAGGTTTAATAGCGATTGATCGCCAAAAAAAAGGCTCAACCTTGCAAGCTACCATTGAGCGCTTTAACCAAGAAGAGCAATTATGGCTAGGGCTTGCACCCGAAGGCACACGAGAATATACCCAAGCATGGAAGACAGGATTTTACCATATGGCAGTGGGCGCAGGTGTGCCCATTTTACCCATCGCCATGGACTATAAAACCCGACAAATTCGCTTTATGCCGCTATTTTATCCCACAGGGGATATTGACGCAGATTTACCCAAAATTTATGCGTATTATCGCGGCGTAGAAGGTAAACACTTTGCCAATATGTCAAAACCCCTGCAAGACCTATTTTCCTCAGGCGCTGCCACTTGCGCCACAGACTCACAAAACACATGATGGATCGCGCCAGCAAGTGATAGGTTTTGTTCAGTTTTTCTGCTATGATAAGCAAGGTTTTTGTGAGGACGGCTGGGCGAGCAAACGGCAAAATTCTTTGCGTTTTTAGTCAGAGGGCCTCCCCAAAACAACAAATAACGCAAACCGATGGGTTGTAATTTTGAGAATTTGATTGTCAGTTATAGGATAAGCTATGAGCAATAAAACCGTCCCTGTATTAGCCGCTATCGTCCTAGGTGCGGTTGCTTTATCACCTGTTTTTATCAAAAGTTTTGGCGATAACCCACAAATGGCAGCCATCGGAAGCCACCAAATTGGCAGCGGGGCAGCAGCGGTCAATGCACAAAGTAGCGAAATCACCAAAGTAGGCTATAGCCTAGGCTACATGATGGGCGAAAACGTCAAGCAAGGTGCCAAAGAACTTAACCCAGCTGATATCAGCCAAGGTATCACCGACGGTTTTAATGGCAAACCTGCCACCATGAGCCGTGAAGATATGATCAAAGTGGTACAAACTTACGAACAAAACCAAATGCAAGCCCGCCTGCAAGAAAACCTTGCCAAAGGTGACGCTTTCTTGGCACAAAATGGCAAAAAAGCAGGTATCAAAACCACCGCTTCGGGTCTACAATACGAAGTGATCAAAGAAGGCACAGGCGCGCAGCCAAAAGCCACCGACATTGTTGCCGTACAATACGAAGGCAAATTACTAGATGGCAAAGTCTTTGACAGCACCGCACAGCACGGTGGACAGCCTGCCGTATTCCCACTCAACCAAGTCATACCTGGTTGGACAGAAGGGTTACAGTTGATGAAAGAAGGCAGCAAATACCGTTTTTATATCCCATCAAAATTGGCGTATGGCGAACAAGGCGCCCCTCAAGGCGGTATTGAGCCCAACAGTGTATTAATCTTTGACGTAGAGTTGATGAAAGTCAACCCACCTGCCGATGCCCAGCAACCTGCCGCGGCAGATATTCAAGCCCAACTACAACAACAAATTGAAGCACAAATGCAATCTGCCTCACAGCCACATAACTAAAAAACCAAAACATGCCTTAATGGGTAGGCTTAGACGCCTTTACCCATTAACGCTTGTGCATTGGGGCAAGATTGGACAAAAAGGATGATGCAAATGAAAAAAATCACACAACCGCTTGGCGTTGCCATACTGCTAGCTTCATCGGGTGTATCGGTGAATGCCGCTAATCTCCCCACCAAAATGCAGCCTTCAGTCTATGTGCCCAAAACTGTGGTAACCGCGACTAGCCCTGAACTGGTACAAGTAGGTTATAGTTTTGGCTATTTGATGGGTGAAACCAACAAAGATAGTATTGATGACCTAAACCTTGATGGATTTTTTCAAGGATTTCGGGATGCCTATCTAGCACAGAGCCCCACACTTGACAAAAAACGCATGCAGCAAGTGCTGCTAGATTATCAAAAAAACAAAGAAGTGGCGTATGCCAAAGAAGTGCAGGCGCTAGCAGCGACAAACGCCGCTAACGCCAAGCAGTTTTTAGTCACCAATGCCAAAAAAACAGGTGTTGTTACCACAGCATCTGGACTACAGTACCAAGTGCTAAAAACGGGCACAGGTAAATCACCAAAAGCCACCGACAAAGTAAAAGTTAACTATGAAGGGCGTTTGGCTGACGGCACGATTTTTGATAGCTCCTACAAGCGCGGTGAAGCGGTGACTTTTCCGCTCAATCAAGTCATCAAAGGCTGGACAGAAGGGGTGCAGCTGATGAAAGAGGGTGCCAAATATCGCCTGTTTGTCCCGCCTGCCCTTGGGTATGGTGAAGCGGGAAATGCTGAGATTGAGCCCAATAGCCTACTGATTTTTGATGTTGAGTTGCTGCAAGTGAACCCAACTGCTGGTAAGTAGTTTAACTTATCGTGCGTAATTTTCCACCTATAATCTTTCTTGCGAAGCATTGCTTCTCAGGTGGAGATGTAAGCACTAACGCCCTAATTAGGGCGTTCTTGTTTTTCGATATATTGTCTGATGGCGTGGGTAGTAGCACCCCCTGTCGTGAGCAAACAATAGCCCCGTGTCCAAAGTACAGGCTCCCCGTAAAACGCTA
>CALAPG010000146.1 GCA_937889485.1 uncultured Moraxella sp.
GGACACCGATGTCACGTTGGCAGATAAAATCTTATATGCCGATGATTTTACCACCCGCAAAGAATCTACCGCCACAGATGCGCCTAAAGTACAAAAAGTGGTAGACTTGACTGCAGATACCACCGCCACCAGTAAGCTTTTGGCATTACCTAGTGGGATATTGCCACTCAATTTGACCACCAAAAAAGACGCCATAACCGCCGTCAAAGGCAAGCAAGGCTGGTACTATCCATTGACGCGATTTGATGGTTACTCAGGTGTCAAATATACCAAAGGGGTGGGGCGTTCAGAGGTGATTAACAATTTCTTATATACCACCACTTACAATCCAGACATGAGCTATGGCGCGGCAGCCGCTTGTTCTGCCAAAGTCACAGGCGGGTCTGAGCGGCAATTGTATTGCCTACCCTATGGCGTGTGTCTCAAAGAATCCAAAAATAGCAGTGGCGCAGCAACAGATGAGTATGCCGCTTCCAAAAATGGCACAGGTGGCTTTGTGCGAGCGGGACAAGGTATACAAGAACTTACCTTGGGGCCTCGTAGCGCAACGCTGGGCAATCAGCGGTTATTAATCGGTACCCAAACCTTAGCAGATAGAGCCTCGGGACGTGTTAACTTTGGTGACGATGATGGCAAGCATCTATTTGGTGAAACAGGTTCCAATAATACAGGGCTAGATAGTGGTAGCCAGTTGGGTGTTAGCAAAGATGGTGATGGCTCAGCAGCCGAAAATATCTTCCATGAGCGCTATGCCCTCAAACCCAATACTTGGTATGAAGTAGCAAAATAGGGAAGAATCATGTCAAAACCGCAAGGATTTACCCTTATAGAGCTGATGGTAACCGTGGCGCTACTAACCATACTGGTAAGCATTGCCATTCCGTCCTACCGCCAATATACGGTGCGCAATGCCGAATCGCAAGCGCAGGCACGGATGAAGCAGCTAGAGATTGAGCTCAATCGCTGGCGCGCAACTGCGCTTACTTATAAAGGTTTTAAACCTGCCAAAGTTGCTAGTGATGGTACAACCAGCTATGGTTATGATGAAACAGATAATAAAACTATTTATGTCCCTGCCAATAGCACCAGCAGTAATTATCAATACAAGATACTGTTGGTGGATGGCGATAATACTGCCAATAGTCTAGTACGTAGCAGGTCAACCACGACATTGACAAATGCAGATTTGGTGACAGGGCGGTCTTGGGTCATGTATGCCACGCCAAACCCCGCAACATTTAATGACGCTAGCAAATTATTGCTCAACAGTAATGGGCTACAGTGTAAAGCCAAAAATAGTGACAGCGCAGTGACAGAATCTTCCACAGATTGTGGCGCAAATTCGGAGAAGTGGTAATGAAAAATCGATATCGCCAACAAGGCTTTACCCTAATCGAGCTGATGAT
>CALAPG010000147.1 GCA_937889485.1 uncultured Moraxella sp.
CGCTATTGTTTTCGCCAGCATTTTGATTACCATGAAAATCTGCCCACCCAAAATGACTGGCAGGCGATTAGCGATTATATTATGGCTCACCCCCTGATTAATGAGGTGATTTTAAGCGGTGGTGACCCGCTGTCACTGAGTAATAGGCGCTTGTTTGCTATCTTTGATCGGTTAGCCGCTTTGCCACAGATAAAAACAATACGCTTGCACACGCGTGTGCCTGTGGTGGTGCCCGAGCGCTTAGACTCACCATTATTGACATACTTGGCAGAGAGTCGTTGCCAAGTGGTGATGGTGATTCATGCCAATCATCCCAATGAAATTGATGAGGAAACCGCCGCGTATTTGCACCAAGCCAAATTGGCAGGCATTACTTTGCTCAACCAAAGTGTGCTTCTAAAAGGCGTTAATGACAATGCCGACATACTGGCAGCATTGCATGATCGATTGTGGCAGGCAGGCGTGTTGCCGTATTATCTACATGTGTTAGATAAAGTAGCAGGCGCTAGTCATTTTTATCTAGATGATGCCACCGCGGTCAAAATTTATTGGCAATTACTGGCAAAAAGTGCAGGGTATTTGGTGCCCAAACTGGTGCGAGAGACACCCAATGAACCGTTTAAAACCCCGATTAATTTATATACTTAGGTCTTATCGCTAAAAACTCATGGTCATCTAAAAATCGTGGTAAGATTGTGACATTTGTGTTACTTTTCTAGGCTTGTAGCGATTAAATGATTTTCTACGGTTAGATACTATAAATATGATTACAGATTTGATTTTAGACGAGTTTTTAACATCTATAGGCGACACGCCTACCAGTAACCTTGATTTGCGCATTGCTGCCAAAGAGTCAACTGATGTAAATGATTGGCGGTTATATTTTAATCGGTTGTCGCTCGAGCAGATGTATCATGAATACAAGTTTGTAGTTAATCAATTAATGTATGCAAATATAGATGATACCAAACGTTTGGCGCTGTTTGATCAGGTGAATCAAGTGGTCAGTATTTTGGTGGGTAAATTACGACACAGCTACCAAACCCAACCTGGGGTTTTAGACCAAGATAAACAGCGGGCATTAGATACGGTGTTGTCGATACATTATCTCGGGATTATGTTTTATCATGTGGTGTGGCAGCGCGCCGCCAATAAACCAGTGACTGCCCCCAAAAAGCCATTTGCTAGCCTATTGCAAGGTAAGTCTACGCAACGATCACCCACCCAAGTGATTGAGCATTGTTTATACGGTACCATGCTGTTGTTGCGGCAATCATTATTTGAAAAATATATGGGCTACCGACAAGATACTCGGGTGATTTGGCAGTACCTAAATGCTTGCTATCGCTTTGCAACCTTGCAGTCTTGGCAATCTTTATGGTTACCGTTAAAAATTAGCTATGTGCCAGAATTTGATCAACCACAGGGTGAGTGGACATTAACCAACCTTTATTACCACTGTCTAGCGATGGCTCTCACCAATCCATACGCTTGCCGCCGCCCTGACATATTGAGTCTTCAAAAAACAAGTGCCACTTGGTTTAATCAATTAATTATTAGTCAAGATTTGTTAGAAAAACCCTATGTTTATATCGACTTAGAAAGTGATGAGCCACCTCAAGTATTGGCGATTAATTCGGCGTATAACCCGTTTTCTGCCACTAGTCATTGTTTGTTTATCATGTTTAGTCGCATAAAAACCTACTTGCTAGCTTATGCCGCGAAGGCGCAAGACAGTCAAGATATAGTGCAGAAAAATTATGCCCGTCAAGCAAACCTTGTACATCACAATATCAATATGCTGCTACAGCCGCGCCAAGATTCTTACGACCGTACAGGGGCGTGTGATATTGTTTTGGGGTTTCAGCATATTCATTATCTGCTAGCCAATAAAATGAGTTTGAATAAATTAATTGGGTCAGAGATGCTACCTGAGCGGCTACGCCCACGCCTACAAAAAATTGATACCGATAAACAGCAGGCGGTTATGACTGTAGAAGGCGAAAACGCCCAAGAAATAAGACTAACCCAATTTTTTAGCTATGGCAGTGAGGGTAGTGAGCATACAATTGATAAACCCCACCCCGACAATCAGCATATTATTCGCCAGCTTCAAGTTAATTCTTTGATAGCCATAAAAAAACACAGTCCTGAGCCTATTTGGCAGCTTGGTTATCTCAAAGATATGCACCAGCAATTACTACCCACAGCGCCGCGCGATGCCGTAACCAACCGTCATCTACAGCTACATTTTACCATAGATATCCATAGCCAAAACGTCATACCGTGTGGCGTCAGATTGCAATCGCCTAACAGCCGCCCTGCTTATTTTTTACCCGCATTTATCTTGCCCAAAGATGGCGCGCAGCCCACGCGTTTGGTGATGATGCGTCTAGGCTATCATTTAGATGAGCGCTTAGTTATTCGTATTGGCAATAACGAAATAAACGTTCGGCTTTGCAAGCGATTAACTATCACAGATAGCATTGAGGAATACGCCTTTGTAAAGCTCGTATGAGCCATTGACAAGCTTTTTAAAATCCCCTAATGTTTGGGGAGATTGGGTGTTTTTTGCCAATCCACAAAATAATAAAAATCAATTACATTGAATGGTGGTTGAATCTAAGGTTTGGTCATATAATACTAACCCATATTGTACACGGGCAGTGGTAAAGCAAAGCCCTAATACCCGCTAACCAGCCGCAATGATTAGATGACCTCATCATGGCTTTAAATTTCGCTACTTGATAGCCTCAACCCGCTCAAGCATGATGATTTAGCAATTATCTTAAGAATGTTGAAATGGGTATTTTGAACAGGGACAATCCAGCCATGCAAAAATTAAATCAGCTCAACCTACTCATAGTTGATGACAATCAGCTATATGCTGAGCAATTGATTGATTTATTACAAACCCACTATTATAAATCGGTGAATCTAGGGTTTTTGGACGCCAAAGATGAGTTAATTAAACTGCTGCGCCAACCATGGGACGTGCTGCTCATGGGTAACGCCTACGATCTTACCCTAAAAGACGTCAAACAGCTGCTTAAAGCCCAACATGCCGACATCCCTGTAATTGCCATTATATCTGATGACGTTGCCAGCTATCCACACCCTTTGAGTGCCGCCGAACAAGCCCAAACCCAGCTAGTCAAAGACAATGACAGAACCAATCCATTGCTACCGTTGTTCTATTACTGGGGTGCTGCCGATGCCTTGCCCAAAGATCGACTACTGCGCATGGCGATTCGTGTTTGCCGTGAACACCAACACTCACAAACGTGCCGTGAGCTTGCAAGGCTCAAACAAATACTCAATGATGCCGAGCTACGCGCCAATATTTTAATCAAAAACTCCAAAAGTGCGGTTGCTTATATTGAGGATGGGCTGCATATTTATGCTAATCAGCCTTATCTTGATATGTTTGGGTTTAAGTCCATTGAAGATCTAATGGGCGTGCCCGTGGTTGACCTAATTGCCAGCAACAATATCAAAGATTTTAAAAATTTTTTAAAAGATTTTGAAAAGGGTAATCGCAGTAATGTTGAATTTGCCTTTGAAAGTGTACGCAACGATGGCAGCACCTTTGCCGCCAAGCTGCAACTAGCAGCGGCAACCTACGAAGGCGAGCCTTGTTTACAAGTGATTATTCAGCCCAACGAGCAAGCCAATAGTGCCGAACTTGCAAAAAAACTGGCGGCAATTGAGCGCCTTGACCAACTAACAGGGCTATTTAATCGCCATGGTTTTGAGCAGTTACTAGGCAGTGTTCGTGATGTGGTGATTCAGCAGAATTTGTCTGTGGGGTTGATGGCAGTCCGCATTGACAGTATTGGAAAAATTAACTCCAGTCTAGGTATTGAGGGGGTAGATGGGGTTATTGTTTCGATTGCAAATATCTTAGAACAGCACTTGACGCAGATGCTTGGTGAAGCGCGGGTCAAACAGGGGTATCTAAGCCGTTTTAATGACAGCATTTTTATGATGGTTATACCCAATATGCAGCCAAATGACTTGGCAATCTTTGGGCAGCAAGTAGTAGATGATATCAATAGTACCATTATAGAAGTGGGTCATCGCACCGTCAAAACCAGCGTGACAGTTGGGGCAACGATGATTAACGCCAGTACCCCCGATATGAACACCCTTATTAACCGCGTATTACAAGCCATTCATATTGCTAACAAATCTAATAATAATGAAGGCAATGCTTTTTATCTATATGATCCGTCAACGTTTGCCAATAGTGATGATACCGCGCTTTATGAGTCTTTGCGTGATGCCCTAGAAAACGGTAAGTTTATTTTGTTATATCAGCCAATTTATGATGTAGAGCAAGATAGTAGCAATATGTTTGGAGTGTTTTTACGGTTGCCGCTTGCTGATGGTACCTTGATGTCACCCGATCGGTTTTTGGCGGTTGCTAACCAACATAATCTCATGGATAAGATTGACCGCTGGGTATTGATTCGTGCTTGTAAGGATCTAAAACATTATCGGCAAACGATCGACCCTAGCGCCCGTTTATTGGTGCATTTAAGCCCCAGTTCTTTGACCGATGAGACGCTGCCAAGCTTTGCAAACAAACTACGTCAAGCCCTAGGTGACGCCCCAGCAGGTACCTTGACGCTGCAATTTAGTGAAGCCATGGTGACAGATTATTTGGCAATTGCTGCCAAGCAAAGTGAGGCGCTACAGGCGGTGGGTAGCCATTTGGGTATTTATAATTTTGGCTCAGCAGTCAATGCCATGGAAATACTAAATTTTGTTAAACCCAATCTGGTACGGCTGGATAGAAGTTATATCAAAGATTTGGGCAACAATGACAATGTGAATACCGTAGCGTCCGTGATCACAGAAATCAATGCCAACGGCTCAAGCTGTTTGATGGCATTTATTGAAGACCCAGCCGCCATGTCGGCAGCGTGGACAGTGGGGGCGCGCTATTTACAAGGCACTTACTTACAAGGTCCTAGCCAAACCATGCATATTGAAACCGAACAGAGCTAGTTGGGTGCTTTAGTTTGGTAATCTGGTTGGGTAGTTTAGCCCTATGCATTATGAATTATGAATTATGAATGGGTAATAGGGTTTAGGCATATAACGGGTTTTATTTACTACATTGAGATAAGTTATGATACTGCAACAAGTAATTAATCACAGCCGCTATGGTATTACCATAACCGCCATCATCGCCGCAGTAGGATTGGTAGGCTGTCAGCACAAGCCGCCCTCAGAGCGTCCTAGCGTCACCTTGGCAGCTTATACGCAAGGGGATGCCGATAAAGGCAAAACCTACTATGAAACAGATTGTCAAAAATGCCATAAACTACAAGCAGGTAATAATGAAAAAGGCCCGCAATTATTGCGGATTTATGGGGCAAAATCTGCGTTACTCACGGACTACCAATATACAGACGCCCTAAAAAACAGTCACCTCACATGGACAGTGGATAACTTAGATCGCTATATTGCCAATCCAAAACAGACCATTCAAGGCACGCGTATGCGCTCAGAGCCTATTACCGATGAGCAAAAGCGTCACGATATTATTGCCTATCTTGCCACCCTACGCTAATACTTGCGGTAAATAGCGCGCCAAGTATTTGCCAGTGTGGAACTCATTTAAGCACGCCAATCACACTTTATACTTATTCAAGGTTAGCCAAACCATGACCATGACACACCCAGATATCCCGCAATTACAAGCACGGTTTCAGGCCATGCTAGCGGGCATCAATCAGATTGTTTTGGACAAGCCAGCGGTGGTAAAACTGTCCGTTGCTTGCTTACTTGCCAATGGTCATCTTTTGTTACAAGACTTGCCAGGCATGGGCAAAACCACCTTGGCGCACGCGATTGCCCAACATTTGGGGTTATCGTTTAATCGGGTGCAATTTACCAGCGATATGCTGCCAGCCGATATTTTGGGTATTTCGCTTTATAAAACCGATACGGCAACGTTTGAGTTTAAAGCGGGCCCCGTGTTTTGCCAGTTGCTGTTGGCTGATGAGATTAACCGATCCAGCCCAAAAACCCAGTCAGCGCTATTAGAGGCGATGGAAGAGCGCCAAGTTTCCCAAGACGGCGTTACCCGCAAATTGCCTGAGCCGTTTTTTGTGATTGCTACCCAAAACCCCACCCAGCAGTCGGGTGTTTTTGTGTTGCCAGAATCACAGCTGGATCGCTTTTTGATGTGCTTGTCGCTAGGTTATCCGTCTGTGGCTGCCGAGCGTGAATTATTACTGGGCAATGATAGGCGCGCGCTACTCACCCAAATTACACCTATTTTAGATAGCCAATCACTACAGCTGGCACAGCAGCAAGTCAAACAGGTGTATATCGCTGATGTGGTCATTGACTATCTGCAACGATTGGTTGCCAAAACCCGTGAAAGCCGTGATTATCATGGGCTGTCAACGCGGGGTGTACTAGCACTTAAGCAAGCAGCGCAGGCGTATGCGTATTTGGGCGGTTTTGCTGAGGTGACCCCTGAGGATATCCAAGCGGTGTTTGCGGCGGTGGTGGATCATCGCCTAGGTCAGCCATTTATGCCGTTTAATCATTTGGGCGGTGAGCAGCAGCTTAGCCTTGCCAGTCAGTTGTTACGCCAAGTGCCTGTGTTGGTGTAAGCGTTTTTTAGTCATCAAAAGAGCCGCCTATTAGCATGTTTGCCTTTCGACAACGCCTTGACCGTATCCTGCAGCCTTGGTTTAAACGCCGAGCACCGCTCACGCGTGATGCCAAGCTAACCCTTCGCAACGTGTATATTTTTTTGAGTAAAGAGGGCGGTTTGTATGCGTTTTTGCTACTCATTACCTTTGTGGCGGGCATTAATTATGCCAATAATCTGGTGCTAGGGTTGTGTTTTTTACTGGCTAGTTTATTGGTGATCACCATTCATTATACCTTTGCGCATTTGGTTAATTTGCAAATTAAGCTTGTTGATGTTCGTGATGCTGAGGTAGGTGGTAAGGTGGAGGTAAGGCTACAAGTGAGCAGTGAGGCAAGACAGCCCCATCGCCAAATTCGCTTGAGTTTTGCCAAAAATGCGTTTGATGTCAAAATGCCATTATGGGTCAAAGCACCGCTAGCAGATGGGCGCCCTCACCAAAGCGAGTCTATATTGATCAATCAAGTCAAGGCACCCCAAATCATTAGTTTATGGCTGCGTGCTGATCAGCGCGGGCGTTTGGTGCTACCAAGGCTGACGGTAAGTACGGTATATCCGTTGGGGATTTTGCAGGCGTGGTCGTATGTATTTTTGGAGGGTAGCGCGTGGGTGTATCCTGCGCCACTGGCGTACCCAATCGCCGCCGCCCAATTCAGCCCTGCGGCGGATGAGCAGACAGCCGCACAACAAACCCAAGTCGGGCAAGACGATTTTGATCAATTAGATCGTTATATAGTGGGAGAGTCGTTGGCGCGTGTTTCATGGGCGCATGTGGCACGGGGGCAAGGGCTGATGTCAAAACGCTTTAGTGACGAAGTGGGGCAGCAGCAATGCCTTGATTATTATCAAATGCCTGCCATTACCCATGAGGACAAACTTCGCCAATTGCGGTATGGTATTGACCAGTTGAGCCAAAACCAAGTGGCGTTTATCATGCGTTTGCCAGAGGGTGAAGGCGTGCTTGGGCAGGGGCAAGCCTTTCGGCAAGCCAGTCTGCTAAGGTTGGCAAAAACTCCATGACCCTAAAAATGCCGAAAAATCTTACCCAAACCCCGACCCTTTGGCAGCGTGTCAGTACGCTAAGTGCTTATCAGTGGGTGCTGTTATCACAGTTGCCTGTGGTGGCGTTTCATGTCAAAAATTTGCCGATATGGCTGTCTACTTACGCGTTTTTTATCATTATTTTCCAGCTTTCTGCCATACGCGCGCGTTTACCCCGTTTTTTGTACCGACCGCGCACGCTACAATTAATCCAGTATAGTGGTTTTATGGCAAGCGTTGTTGGGTTGTATTTTACCTATCGTACCGCGTTTGGCTTGGATGTGGGTATTGCGTTTTTGCTGCTGTGTGCGGTGAGTAAGCTGTTAGAACTGCATACACGCCGTGATGCGTATGTGGTGCTGAGTTTGTCGTTGTTTGTGTTGGCAGGGCTATTTTTAATCAATCAAGATTTACTGACCACATTGGCAGTGGCGGCAGGCGCGTTGGTGGTGCTGTTTGCTATGATTGCCCAAAACGATGATGGCACTGGTCGCTTTCGCACGTTGGCGCTGTTGGTTGGGCAAGCGATTCCACTAACGGTTATTTTATTTTTGTTTTTTCCCAGATTGCCACCGTTATGGTCGGTGCAGTTAAGCGGCAAACAAGCGGTAACAGGCATGAGTGATAGCATGTCGCCAGGGGATTTTGCCAATCTGAGCCAATCCACCGAATTGGCGTTTCGGGTAGAGTTTTTGGGAGAAGTACCTAATAGACAAGCACTGTATTGGCGTGGCTTGGTGCTGCCAAATTTTGATGGAACCACTTGGCGAGTGAGTCCAGAGAGCCGTCTATGGACGCCTAGTGAGCCTGTGGCGCCGTGGCTGTTACCCACACTAACGCTGAGTCAACGTTTTACCACCAAACTTAAGCCTGATTATCGGGTGATATTGGAGCGTACGGGGCAAAATTGGCTGTTTGGGCTTGACTATCCGATTACCAATCAAAAAGGCATTGGATTGACCTCGGATTTTACCTTGCGCTATTGGGATAGCGTCAATCAGCGCCTCACTTATCAAGTGCATTGGCTAAATGATGCGCCGATTGACTTGCAGCTCTCCCCACAGCAGCATGAGCAAAACTTACAATTGCCGCCTACAGGCAATCCCAAAAGCCGCCAATTTGCCCAGCAGTTGTTTGAACAGGCAGGGCAAGACCCGATTGTCTATAGCCGTGCGCTTGCCCAGTGGATGCAATCCCAGCAATTTCGCTATACATTATCACCCCCGACACTGGGGCAAAACCGTGTGGATGATTTTTTGTTTCTGAGTAAAGCGGGATTTTGTGAGCATTATGCGTCAAGTTTTACGTTTTTGATGCGCGCGGTAGGGGTGCCTGCAAGGGTGGTGGTGGGCTACCAAGGCGGTGAAATGGGACGTGATGGCAAAAGCTGGGAAGTGCGCCAAATGGACGCCCATGCGTGGAGCGAGATTTGGGTAGCTGGGCGGGGCTGGATACGCATAGACCCAACGGGCTTTATCTCACCCAATCGGGTCGAGCAGGGCATGGATACAGTTACCCAAAACGCGGGTGCACGTATGTTTGGCGATGGGGTAGCAGGGCAAATCAGCTACCAGCAGTTTCAGATGCTGCAGCAAGCGCGGCGACTGTTTGACCAAGCTAGCTACTATTGGCAGCGTGATGTGGTGGGCTATGACCAAGACCGTCAGCAGTCATCGCTGTTTAAATGGTTTAATATCCAATCGGTGTATCAGCAAGTGATGGTAATGTTTGCTGTGCTTACCACGCTGCTTGCCCTATTGGCGCTGTGGCTATGGTGGCATAGACGGCGGCTATGGGACAAAACCGACTTGCTGATGATACAGTTGTCTCATCGGCTTGCCAAGCATGACAAAAGCCTTGCCCGTGAAACCTCTGAGGGCGTGTTAAACTGGCTTAGCCGCCTTCAACAAAAAACGGCTAATGATGAAGACGTGCAGCAGCTAGCCATACTGTATCGTACAACCCGCTATCAGCAAAATATTGATATACAAAAAAATAACAAAAAAATCAAAGCGCTGAGTCAAAAAATTCGTCCAAAAAAAGAGGGTTAAATTTCAATAATTGTTTGCTATAATGAAAAACCACCGTGCCTAAAACCACAACATAAACCCATACCCCATAACCACTAAGTAAAAAACTATGAGCGACTTACCCACACCTACTGCAACAACCCATTCACCGTTAATGACCCGCTATTCTTTACCACTGCTAGTCTTTGGGGCGATTTTGGCAATGGGGCTAGTGGTTGCGGCGTTTGTACTTGGTAGTCAATTTAAAAACCTAAAACAATCAGGCACCATTACCGTCAAAGGGCTGGCGGAAGCCCCGTACAAAGCCGATCTTGCCCAAATGCAGATGGGGGTGAGCGCTTGGGGACAAGATTATGCCGCTGCCCTGCAAAATGGCAAAACTGACTTTAAGGCGTTGCAACAATTTGTGGCAAGTAAAGGCTTTAGCGTATCTAGTCAAAATGTCACGCCCATAAGCGTTGAGCCGTATAATGAGGACTATGT
>CALAPG010000148.1 GCA_937889485.1 uncultured Moraxella sp.
AGTCACTTGCCACGTTTAAAGGGACTTTGTCAAAGGTGATTTGCTTGGCGCCTTTACCTGCCACATCTTCAAAGGTGATGGTCTGGGTGTGTAGATAGTGGCGAGCCAAGTCATCCATGCCATGACGGGTGGCAACGGCGTTAATCACGTAGCTAGCCAGCATGGTGTCCATTGCCCAATTGGCTGGCGTGTTAATCAGATTGATACCGTAATTGGCAAGTACATGGGCATCATATTTAAGGTGCTGCCCGATTTTACCAATTTGTGGATTTTCCAAAATCGGTTTTAGTGTCGCCAAAACGTCATCACAATTAAGTTGTTCAATGCGATTGCCCATCTCATCTATGTGAGCCACAGGTACATAATAGGCTTCATGGGCTTTTAGGGCAAACGACAAGCCAACCAGCTTGGCATGTTGCCAATTGACATCGGTGGTTTCGGTATCTAATACAAAATGCTGGGCGGTTGTAAGGCGTTGCACTAACTGATCAAAATCCGCTTGGGTAGTGATGGTGTGCCAGTTGTTTGCTGAGCCTTGGCTTGTTTTGATGGCTGCTACCACAGGATTTTGGGCAGCTTGGGTTTGGTTAAAATTGCCATTGTTGGCTGGGTGAAACGGGTGATTAAGCGATGCTATTTCCCCTTTAAACTCAAGCTCCCCAAATAATTGGCGTTTGGCTTCAAGGTTAAATGTTGGGTCAGTGGGCAAGCGCAAACTTTCCCAATCAGGGACGATATCAAGGTCGGTGATGATGGTGGCAAGGCGTTTATCAAGTGCAATGCTGTCTACGCTGTCCAAAAAGGTTTGTTTTTGCTTGCCTTTTAGCTTGTCAGTGTTGGCTAAAATGGCGTCAATTGAGTCGTATTCATTCAGCAATTTTTGGGCGGTGACTTTGCCAATGCCTGCCACGCCTGCAATGCCGTCTGAGCTATCGCCCATCAAGGTGAGGTAGTCGATGATTTGGCGAGGCTCGACCCCAAATTTGTCTTTCACCCCTTGGCTGTCATAGCGTTTGTCATCAAAGCTGTTTTCCACCACCACGCATGGGTTGACCAGTTGGCACATGTCTTTGTCACCCGTTGAGATGATGACATGATGCCCTTCAAGGCAGGCGCGGTGGGCAAGCGTGCCGATGATGTCGTCCGCCTCTACGCCTTCGATGGCAAGGAGCGGTATGCCCATTGCTTCAATCATGCGGTGAATATAGGGCACTTGCTCGGCAAGTTCTTCGGGCATGGGCGGGCGGTCACCTTTATAAATGGCAGAGAGTTCGTGGCGAAACGTTGGTGCTTTGGTGTCAAACGCCACTGCCATATGGGTGGGCTGATATTTGTCCATCAGTTTTTTGATGGCGTTGAGCGTACCGCGCACCGCATTGGTATGCAAGCCTTTGCTAGTCTGCATATGGATTGGCAACGCGTGAAAGGTGCGAAATAGGTAATACGAACCATCTACCAAAATAAAAGGCGGCTGATCTAAGTTAATGTGGTCGGTTGTCAGTAGGGCAGTGGGGGTCATCATAAGCGCTTATCATTATTGAGTGAAAAGTTAAGTAAACTGAGTAAAAAGTTAAATAAACAATCAAGTTAAGTCAAAGTATCAAGGTTAAACAGGTAGGGTGATAGGGTATTATACTGGCTTTTTGCTGGGTCATGGGTGAGGATTTGAAACGGATAGCCAAACGGTGGATGGCTACCAATATACAGTTTTTTGGTGATTTGCAAAACTCTCATAAATCAAGATTTGTGTTTATGCTAAACTTGGCGTTTTGAATCAAATACTTGAGCTGACTAGCAATAAAAAAGGACTTTTATGAGCGACTCTTATTATACCTTGCAAGAACGTACCACGACCCAAAATATCACCACCGCGCACTATCGCTGCAACATCCACTGCCAAGGCGCATGGAACGAGCACGAACAGCACATGGCGGCTGCCACAGGGGTGTTGGCTT
The DNA here is from genome assembly GCA_937889485.1 of uncultured Moraxella sp. Taxonomy (GTDB): domain Bacteria; phylum Pseudomonadota; class Gammaproteobacteria; order Pseudomonadales; family Moraxellaceae; genus Faucicola. Next base: position 1,956 of record CALAPG010000148.1, read on the forward strand.
ATGAGCTGGAACGGTTTATGCCGCGCGAAGACATGCGTATCGGGCGTATCAGCCTTGATATTTTTGGCTTGATTCACTTTGGCGAGTTTAGCATCACCACCCAAGTCATCCGTAGTGGGCGCACCATTGAGCTGTTAGAAGCTACCATGACGGCGGGCGGCAAGACCTGCATTGTTGCCCGCGCTTGGCGGATGCAAACCAGTGACACGGCGGCGGTCTCAGGGCTTGAAGATGAGCCTATTGGACACCCTGAAAGCTATCTTGACTGGGACGGTATCAAACATTGGGGTGGTGGCTATATCCACAGTATTTATCTTAAAGCCGACCCCAACAACCGCCAAGGTGGGGGCATTGTCTGGCTTAACAATGACCTTGAGATGGTAGCCAATGACCCTACCAACCCACAAGGTCTCACCTCAGACTTTGTGCACTTGATGGGGATGGTGGACACTGCCAATGGTATTGTACCTAGAATCTATCAGCCTAATGACATTGAGTGGTTATTTCCCAATTTGGACTTACAAATTCATCTGCACCGTCTACCGCAAGGGCGCTGGCTAGGTCTTGAAACCGTGCAACAGATTGGGCAAGATGGCGTGGGGTTGACCAGTAGCGTACTACACGATGTGCATGGCGTGTTTGGACGTAGCGAGCAGATTTTAACCGTCAGAAAATTATAAAATGTACCCCACAAGTTTAACGGTTGATACATTTTTCAAACCACGACCCAACATTGCATGAATAGTTTAAGGAAAAAACGATGACACAATCAGGACAAACGCAGACGACCAAGCCGCAAACAAACCACGCCAATGACTTGCCAAGCCGTGACGTCAGCAGCGCAGAATTTTGGCAAAACCGCTATGACGCGGGTTATACAGGTTGGGATATTGGCAAGATTTCGCCGCCATTACAAGCCTATATAGAGCATTTGGTGGCAGCTGGTGTGGACAAAGCTGCGATGATATTGATTGCAGGCGCGGGCAATGCCTACGAGGCAGCCTATCTACACGAGCAGGGATTTAGCAATGTGCTGGTACTTGATTTTGCCCAGCAGCCGCTTGACAATTTTGCCAATGCTAACCCAACATTCCCAAAAACGCATTTGATAAAAGCCGATTTTTTTGGTTTAAACCCCGATACTTATCAATTTGATTATATGATTGAGCAAACCTTTTTTTGCGCCATTGACCCTAGCCGCCGCGAAGAATACGCCAAACAAATGGCAAGATTATTGAAGCCAACAGGTGAGCTATTTGGGGTGCTGTTTGACCGTGACTTTGAGCAAAGCCCACCGTTTGGCGGTAGCGCGCAAGAATACCGTGAAACTTTTGCACCGTATTTTCGGCAGGTACTCATTGAGCCTTGCTACAATTCCATTGAGCCGCGCCAAGGCACCGAGCTTTTTGTGCGTTTAAGCCAACGCCAAAATATCCATAATTGAAAACGGATAATATAGGGTGCGTGCTGGCGTGACTAGCACGGGAATTTTATCGGCAAGCGTCAGCATTTGCGCGTCTGGCAACTCAGCAATGTCGATTTTTTGCCAAGTAATCGCTATGACGGCTTGGGCTTGCTGCAAGATTTGTTCCGCAGTTTCGCACAAATGACAGCCAAGCGTACCATACAGCTGCCAAGATGGCAGTGGTTGGGCAAGTGCATCAGATGGCGGCAATAAAGATAAGCAAACAGATGAATCAGCCTTTGGCATAAAATTCCCTAGCATATAGCCAAAAATGTCATAATACGTTATATTTTTGCGTTATGCTATTGCTACTGTTTGCCGCTGTCAAAAGGAAAAAGCCGTGACCAACACCCCTGCCAAGCCTACTTCTTCTTCCACACGGCACAACACGGCATTGCCGCCCACGCACGCACGCACGGGGGCAGGGCATTGGCTAAAACGGCTGGTGCTGATGGTCTTGGCGTGTTTTGTGGCGTTTCATGTGGTGGTGGCAGGGTTATTGATGGTCTGGAAAACCCAGCCCATCAACAACAGTATGTTTATGATTTTATATCGATTAAGCAATTTTGCGCCCGTCAGTCAAACGTGGGTGGAGGATAGCCAAATTTCAGTGAACGTCAAACGCGCTGCCATTGCCAGTGAAGACGCTAACTTTGTCAATCATGGGGGGTTTGATATCAAAGGTATCGAAAACGCCATTAAAAAAAATGAACAAGCGGGCGCTATTAGTGCAGGTGGTTCAACCATCAGCCAGCAGCTTGCCAAAAATTTATTTTTATACCCCAACCGCTCTTATCTTCGTAAAGGCGAGGAAGCCATCATTACCTTGATGATTGAAAACATGTGGACAAAAGAGCGTATCTTGATCGCGTACCTTAATGTAGCAGAGTTTGGAAAAGGCATCTATGGCATTGAGGCGGCGTCCCAACACTACTACCGTAAATCTGCCAACCATCTCACCAAACGCCAAGCTGCCTCGCTCATTGCAATGCTGCCCAACCCCAAATACTTTGAAGCCAATCGCAATGACCGCAAATTGCTTAATAAGACCCAGATTATCTTGCGCCGTATGGGTGCCGCAGATTTGCCTGATACAGAGTAAACACAAAACCGCTAGCACAGGTGCATCATTTAACAGTCACTCATAGTACTGTTATCTTTGCCCCCATTTTGACCGTATGAAGGATAAACCTATGCCACAAACGTCTACGAATCTGCCGTCCGCCGCACTGAGTAGCCCCATAAATGCCAGCACCAAGCTTCAAACTAGCAAAAAACCGATGATTACAGATGAAGTGGGCGTTCAAAGTATTGGTTACCCCACCGTGTTTGATACACAGCGCGTTGACCAAGACTGCTACTTTAACCGTGAGCTATCGCTGCTACAGTTTCATCAGCGGGTATTGGCACAGGCATTAAACCCACAACATCCACTTCTTGAGCGCTTGTTTTTTTTGATTATTTTTTCTTCAAACCTTGATGAATTTTTTGAAATCCGTGTGGCAGGCTTGATGCAAAAAGTGCAAATGGGGGATGTGGCTAGCAGTATTGATGGTATGCAGCCAAGCCGCGTGCTGTCTTATATTTCTGAGATTGCCCACCAAGCGGTTGCCAAGCAGTACCGTATTTTAAATGACGAGTTGCTGCCCGCCTTAGCACAACAAGATATTCGATACCTCAAACGTGATGAGCTAACCGCAGAACAAGCAGCATGGGTCAAACAATATTTTGCCGAGCAAGTTGCACCCGTCTTGACCCCTATTAGTATTGACCCTGCCCACCCTTTTCCTAGGCTAGTTAATAAAAGCCTGAATTTTATGGTGGGACTTGAGGGCAAGGATGGCTTTGGGCGTGATATCAATATGGCAGTGGTACCCGCGCCGCGCAGCTTACCGCGAGTCATTCGTCTACCCAATGAACTTACAGGCGGCAAAGAACATCATATCATGCTAACCGCGGTCATTCACGGTCATATCGAAGAATTGTTCCCAGGCATGACCGTGACGGGTTGCCACCAATTTCGTCTAACCCGAAATGCCGACTTGGATTTGGCAGACGATGTTGAAGACCTTGCAAAAGCATTAGAAGGCGAGCTTGAAAACCGCAGGTTTGGTGCCAAAGTGCGTCTAGAAGTGACTACGCATTGCCCACAATCAATGGTGGATTATTTGCTTGGTCAGTTTGGACTTAATGAAGAGCAGCTTTACCGCGTCAATGGCCCTGTTAATTTAACACGGTTGCTGTTTGACTTTAAAATGCCAAACTTACGCTATCAGCCTTTTAATCACGCCATCCCAAAAGCTTTTCGCCGTGATGGGCTTGATAAAAACGAAAATGTTTTTAATGCCATTCGCAAACAAGATATCTTGGTACACCACCCGTTTCACGCTTTCTCACCTGTGGTCAACATGCTGCGCCAAGCCGCCAATGACCCCCATGTGCTCGCAATTAAACAGACCTTATATCGCTCAGGTACCAACTCAGACATCGTACAAGCCTTGGCAGAAGCGGCGCGTAAAGGCAAGGAAGTAACGGCAGTTATTGAACTTCGCGCCCGTTTTGATGAAAAATCTAATATCGAAGTTGCCAACTTTTTGCAGCAAGCAGGCGCGGTGGTGGTGTATGGCATCGTGGGCTACAAAACCCATGCCAAACTGATGATGATTGTACGCCGAGAAGAAGACAAGATCCGCCGTTACGTTCATCTAGGCACAGGCAACTACCACGCTGGCAATGCCAAAGCATATACCGATTATGGGCTTTTTACTGCCAATGCAGCCCTCACAGAAGACGTTCACAAAATCTTTAACGAACTAACAGGTATGGGCAAACCTGCCAAAGTACAAAAACTGCTACACGCACCGTTTTCTCTTCATGACAAGCTCATGGGATTTATTGACAATGAAATTGCCCACGCCAAAGCGGGTAAGCCTGCCCATATTATCATTAAAGTCAACGCACTGACCGAAAAGCTCCTCATTGACAAACTATACGAAGCGTCACAAGCGGGGGTCAAAATCAACCTCATTATTCGTTCTATGTGCTGCCTACGTCCGCAATTAGCAGGCGTGTCTGACAACATTACCGTACGCTCAATCGTTGGGCGGTTCTTGGAGCACACCCGCGTCTATTATTTTGCCAATGGCGATGAAAACCCCCAAATGCGAGGCAAAAGCCCACATCGTCTTTATTGCGGCAGTGCCGACTGGATGGAGCGCAACTTATTTAACCGCGTAGAAGTAGCTTTCCCTATCGAGGATGCCACGGTGTTTAAACGAATTATGGAAGACCTAAATAATTACCTCAAAGACAACGTCAATGCTTGGGAACTAGACGCCAATGGCAACTGGTACGCCGTGCAGCCCAAAGACACAGAAACGCCGTTTTCTGCACAAGATTTTTTACTAAATAAAATCAACAAAAAAGGCTAAAGCAACCTAAAAATTTTAGCCATAGCCTTCACCCTATCCACAGCCGCTTTAGGGCTTGCCATTTCTATTGGTTCATACACGCGCTGATAGAGGACACTATGTCCTTCATCAGCGATAGTATTTTGCGCTTATTTTTGAGTCGGCTTCACAAAGCTAAACACTGCTCACACAGCAATAACAGTCAGTTACGCGAACTCACTGCAAAATCATGTTTCATTTGCTAAGATAAATTCGTTAAGCAATCAACAGTGATCGCTTGTATGAACTATTTACCCCGTTTTTTGTTATCCATAACAACAATAACACTCCCCTCAATCCAAATAAGGAACTACACCATGTCACAGCCAAACCCATCAGAACTACAAAAGGCGAGCGAAAACGTAAACCCAGATCAGTTGGCAGACAACCTAGACAAAGATAACCACAATAACCAAGCCGCCAAACCGCAGCCGTTAGACTCACAAGAAAACACCCCGTTTATTGATGACTCACTTCGTACGGATAAATAAGTATCTGACAAGTGCTCATCATGTTACCAACTAGATTTTTACTCACTAGACGTTTTACCAATCATGCTAAGGGATAACAATCATGACTAAAGCCCAAATCATCGACCCAAAAACAGGTGTTGCTACCACACCCAAGCAAGTGTTAGTAGAAGACAGTATTACCCACCAATCGGGCGATGGCGTCACCACAGGTATGGCAGCGGCAGTAGAAACCCCAGATATTTTTGACAACTCACCCCAAGCGGCGATCAAAACCCAAGCCGCCCCCAACCAAACAACAGACAATCAAAACACCGTTACTCGCATTGCTGATGAAGACCGCGAACAACGCCAACAGCAAGCCGAGGCGGCCGTGACAAACTCACTACACACCCTGCCAGACGGCAGCGTTGACATCATGCGTGATAACTAGTGCCTAGTGAGGAGCCACCAGCGCCTAACAACGGGTATTTAGGCACCTAATATTGCCGACAAAAAACCCATATCCCACTATTATAAAAACCAAAAAAACAACTTAAAAAAACAGCAAGGAACCGCCAATGACAACCCCAACAGCACAAACTCAGCATGTAAATGACGGTGACAAAGCAGCAGAATTTGCCGATCGCCGTAACCAAGCAGGTCAAGCATTTGATGACAATGTCAATGAACACACAGTAGGCGGCGCCCCACTCAAAAGCGACTATATCAACGACCATAACGCGTATGCCACCCCCGAAAATGCCCAAAAACGCACCATCAACCCCGATGGCTCCATTCCTAGCGTGGGCAGTGAATAACCCCGACCTGCTTTATGAATACCAATCAACCCAGAAAAGCCAATTAAAAAAGCCAATAAAAAAAAGCCAACTTAGTAGCGTTGGCTTTTTTGGGTCTTGGCACTTTTATTGGGCAAGCTATGATAAAACTAGAAAACTAGCTAAGCCAGCTTGGCACACCGCTATGAAAACGCAGCTCATCATCAGGGCTAGTAATCAGTTCGGCTTCCACGTTGCGAAAAAACGCCACCCGCTCTGCAATAGGCTGACTGCTTAACGTGGCCGCCAGTGCCAAATAATCCTCAAAATGACGACTTTCCGATTTTAATAAATAGCGGTAATACTTTGCCAAACTCTCATCCTCAATCACCTCAGACAATGCAGCAAAGCGCTCACACGAACGCGCTTCAATAAATGCGCCAATAATTAATACATCGATCATCGCCTCTGGCTCATAAGTACGTTTATGCTTTAACAATCCCGAAGCATAACGCCCTGCAGGCAGATGTTGCCACGCTTGACCGCGGCGCGCCATCAATGCCATGACCTGCTCATAATGCAGCATCTCTTCACGAATTAACTGAGCAAGTTTTTGCTGCAGCGAGGCATAAGACTGATAGCGAAAAATAAGGTTCATCGCTGTGCCTGCCGCCTTTTTCTCACAGTTGGCATGATCTTGGATAATCGTAGCCAAATCATGTTGTGCTGCCATTAGCCAAGCTTTTGGTGTGGCACAGCCCAAAAACGCATAAATAGCAGAAATATCCACCGCCTTTGGCTGATGGACAAAATTATCCTCATCCAAATCCACTTTGGCGAGATCTGATACAGGGTTTGCTGATAACAGCGGTTGGCAAACATCGGACAGGGTAGGCTGACTCATATTACCTTCTACAGTGTGCTTTATTTGGAATGACACAATAACGCCCTTCGTTCAATGATACATAAGGGTTATTTTAACAAAAATAGACCAACGAACGTAGGTTTATTCAGCGTTTATCATAACCAACATTTTTTTAATAAATACCCTTTATTTCTTTATTTTTATGAATGATATTCGTATAATCAAAGACACCCTCAATGCTTTCACCATAAAAAGGGCTTTCACCGTAAAAAAAGGAAATAACCATGTCAGAACGTATTCAAAAAGGCAGTCTTGCGATTGATGCTGAACTATATAATTTTATCGCACAAGAAGTGGCACCCGTGGTTGGTATTAATAATGACAAATACTGGCAAGATTTTGAAGCAATCGTCAAAGAATTTAGCCCGCGTAACAAAGCCCTATTGGCAAAACGTGACGACATCCAAACCCAAATTGACGAGTGGCACATTAACAACCCTGCTAGCAACGGTCAATTTGACAAAGCCGCTTATACTCGATTTTTAAAAGACATCAACTATATCGTACCAGAAGGCGATGACTTTTTGGTAGAAACCCAAAACGTGGATGAAGAAATTGCCACAATCGCAGGCGCACAGCTAGTAGTACCTGTTCGTAATGCGCGCTATGCCCTAAATGCCGCCAACGCGCGTTGGGGCAGCCTATATGACGCACTTTATGGCACAGACGTCATTGATGAAACCAATGGCGCAGAAAAAGGCAAAGGTTACAACCCCGTTCGTGGCGCTCAAGTCGTCAAATACGCCAAAAATTTCTTGGACAATAACTTTGCGCTAGCAGACGGCAACTATGCAGACATCACAGGTTTTAGTATAGAAAATGGCAACCTAGTCATTGCCCAAGGCGACAAAACCACAAGCCTGGCACAGCCCGAAAAATTTGCAGGTTTTGTAGGCGAAGCCGCAAACCCAACAGGTATCTTACTAAAAAACAATGGCTTACATGCCGAAATTCAAATTGACCCAACCAGCAACGTGGGCAAAGATGACCCAGCAGGCATCAAAGACGTATTAATGGAATCCGCGGTTACCACCATTCAAGACTGTGAAGACTCAGTCGCCGCCGTTGATGCCCAAGAAAAAGTTGAAGTATATCGCAACTGGTTTGGACTCATGAAAGGTGACCTCAAAGACACCTTTGACAAAAACGGCAAACAAGTAACGCGTACCATGCATCCTGACCGTGAATATACCGCGCCCGATGGCAGCAAAATCACCCTACATGGTCGCTCATTAATGCTGATTCGTAACGTAGGGCACTTAATGACCAACCCTGCCATTTTAGTGGAGGGTGAAGAAATTTTTGAAGGCATCATGGACGCGCTCATCACGCCACTTTGTACCATTCCAGACTTACTTGGCAAAAACAGCCTACGCAACTCACGCACGGGGTCTATGTACATCGTCAAACCAAAAATGCACGGCCCTGAAGAAGTACAATTTACCGTTGATCTATTTGCCGCGGTAGAAAAAGCACTTAACTTGGCAGAAAACACCCTAAAAGTGGGCATCATGGACGAAGAGCGCCGCACCACCGTCAACCTAAAAGAATGTATCCGCGTTGCCAAAAACCGTGTGATTTTTATCAATACAGGCTTCATGGATCGCACAGGTGACGAGATGCACACCAGCATGAAAGCAGGGGCATTTGTTCGTAAAAATGACATGAAAAACACCGACTGGCTCAACGCCTACGAGCGCTGGAACGTAGATGTGGGCGTCAAATGTGGTCTACGCGGCAAAGCACAAATTGGCAAAGGCATGTGGGCAAAACCCGATAACATGAAAGAAATGGTCGCCACCAAATCAAACCACCCAAAATCAGGCGCAACCTGTGCATGGGTACCTTCACCCACAGGCGCCACGCTACATGCCATGCACTACCATGAAACCAACGTAATGGACGTACTAGACAGCATCAAAAACCGTGAACCTGCCAAGTTAGACGACATCCTACACATTCCACTTGCCAGTGACACCAACTGGACAGACGAACAAAAAACCCAAGAACTTGAAAACAACATCCAAGGCATCTTAGGCTATGTTGCGCGTTGGGTTGACCAAGGGGTCGGCTGCTCTAAAGTACTAGACATCGACGACGTTGCCTTGATGGAAGACCGTGCCACCTTGCGTATCTCAAGCCAACACGTTGCCAACTGGCTAGCGCATGGCGTTGTCACTCCCGAGCAAGTGGACGACGTACTCAAACGTATGGCAAAAATGGTCGATGAGCAAAGCAAAGACGACCCAGCCTATATCCCAATGGCAAATGACTACAACACCTATGCTTACAATGCCGCCCGTGACCTCATCTTTAAAGGCACTGTGCAGCCAAGTGGCTATACCGAGCCCCTACTGCACCAAGCGCGCCTTAACTTAAAAGCGCAATAACCCAAGCGTGCAAGGCAGCCGCACAACGCGGTAATATTGCTTGCAACAACTTAACTGTTTTTATCAAAACCATCAGTTTTGTAACTGGTGGTTTTTTAACGCTATAAATATGTTGCAAAATGTAAAATTTTTCATTAATCTACTTTTATACAGGGAACGTTTAGGGTTTTGTTAACTATTTCATTGTTTTGTAACAAAATGTTGGCAAAATCTGTCTGTACAAAAGAATTGCTACGCGCATGTGTAGTTTTTACCTAGGATATATTGGAGAAATCCTGATGAAAAAAATCGCTCTAGCTTCTGCTATCGCTCTAGCTTCTATCTCAGCAGCCCACGCTGCCCCAACCGTATACGGCAAAGTCTTATTAACGGGTGAATACAACAATACCGATTATGAAGACAACGCTAAAAATGATGAAAGCGTGACAAAGCTACAATCTAACTCATCCCGTATCGGCTTTAAGGGCGATGAAGAACTAACTGACACCACCAAACTCGTATACCAATTAGAATACGGCGTTGACGTTGATGCTGCATCAAACAAAGACTCAAAAGGTAACGATAAAAATCAGTTCTACTCACGCAATACATTCCTTGGTTTAGCGCACAATACCATGGGTACCGTACTAGCAGGTCGTCACGATACACCCTACAAACTAGCCAAAGGCGGTGTGGATGTATTCAATGATTATGACAATGTAGGTCTAGGTAATCTCATGGCGGGTGAAAACCGTGCTGACAACGTACTTGCCTATAAATCACCTGCCATTGTTGGTATGCCACTCACATTTATGGCGGCTGTTGCCCTATCTGAAAATGACAACGATGCCAAAAAAGTTCTCTCAACAAAAACAACCACTACCGCAAGCCAAACAGCAAATTTATCGGGTACAAAAACGGTTGTTGAAACTGTCACCGCAAACGATACTAAAACAAAAGACAATGCATACTCAGCATCTTTAGCTTACGATGAAAATGGCGTATATTTAGCAGGCGGTTATGATAACAATGTAGGCGCGGTGGACAGTGCTTGGCGTTTGGCAGGTTCGGTAGATATGGGCAAGATGAACATGGTGCAAGGTCTGACACTCGGAGCCTTATATCAAAACTCATCTTACTTGGATGGCGTTTATACCAAGGTGACAACTGATACATCATTGGCACCTAGCGCAACAAATCCAAAAACCGAATCAAGCAAAAAAGATTATGAAAACGAAAAATCTTGGCTGTTAAGCGCAAAATACAAATTTAATGATACCCCATGGGCGGTTAAAGCACAGTACATTAACACCTCAAATTACAAAGGTGAAAAAGACACTGATGCCACTGAAATCGCCTTGGGTGCAGAATACACCATCAACAAAGCAGCAAAAGCGCATATGTATGCTGCACAGATTAACACCGACAAATCTGCCAAAAATGCAGATATTGACAAAACCATCGTAGGTGCTGGTTTAGAATACAAATTCTAATCTCATAAATCTTCTGACCTCAAAAAAGGCTAACCAAACATTCGTTAGCCTTTTTTTATGGCATCCTTGATGCTACCCTTTATAGTTAAATTAAAAGTACCATTAAGCCAAAAGATATGTCAAAAATATGAAAAATGGACTTATTTTTATATAAAAACTGCTAAAACTATTGCAAAATATTTCAAAGTTGTTATTCTAATAAGGACAAGTATATTTTTAGTAACGTAATTTAATGATATGTATTTATCGTTGGGCAATGTTACTACATTTATACAAGTAGATAGCCATAAGCTATCTATGTTAAAGATTAATCTTGGGCAGACTGTTAAGTATTAATCTTTAGGAGAGGTAGTGGTGCTGACAAGCCACCAGTTATCTAAAAATTGTTTTTCCTTATAGAGACTTACCTATGAAAAAATTACTTTTAGCCACAGCCGTTGCTGCTTTATCAGTTTCTGCTGCCAATGCTGCTCCAACTGTTTACGGTAAAGCGTTTTTAACTGTTGATTATGTCGACGGCAACGTTAAAGTTACTGACAATGGCAAAACCCTTATTGATGAAGATTATAGTACCACTCAACTAAATTCTACTGGCTCACGTATTGGTTTTAAGGGTGCCGAAGCACTAACAGCTAATACTGATGTAGTTTACCAATTAGAGTATGGTGTTGATGTTGACGAAAATTCACCACAATTTAAATCACGTGACACTTACTTAGGTCTATCAAACAAACAGTACGGTACCTTTGTAGCCGGTCGTTTGTCTGCAATCGATGACAATATCAACTATGCTACTCAAACTGTAGGTCTATATGACAGCTATAACACAGGTTTCAGCATCGAAGCTGCTGATGAAGAAACAGCAGATATTTTAGGTGTTGACAAAGGCGAGACAGTAAAATTGGGCTTGGCATCTTGGGACGGTGATAGAATTGATAATGCATTTGCATATTTTTCACCAAGTTATAATGGTATGCAATTTATGGCGATGTATGCTCTAGATGGCGACCGTGATAATTCTGAAGATAGTCTTGATCAAGAAGGATATGGTGTTGGTGTAAAATATGAACCTAGTAACCAACCTTTCCGTGCAGGTGCTACTTATATCAAATCTGGCGACTTCAGTACTGCGCGCGTAAGTGGAGCATTTGATGTAAATGCTGCTACTACATTAGGCGCACTATATCAAGTTACAGATTTAGATGAAGATAAAAATGAGAACTTATTTACTCTAAGCGGTTCATACGCGATTCCTGCTACAAAATGGAAAGCTTACGCACAAGGCGATATGGTAAAAAACATGAGTGGTCTTGATGGCTTAGATGGTTCGCGTTTTGTAGTTGGTGGTAAATATGGTTTTAATGCTGCAACAACTGGTCACCTATATACCGGTTACAGCAAAATTGAATTTAGCGAAGATGGTTATGATCTAGATGCAAGTGGTTTTGGTCTAGGTGCAGGTATCGAATACAAATTCTAATCTTTACTAGAATTTGCTATCAAAAAATCCACTC
>CALAPG010000149.1 GCA_937889485.1 uncultured Moraxella sp.
TAGTGGTTATCAATACCGAACGTAAAAAAAAGCATATCTTGTGAGTATGCTTTTTTTGGTCTTAATAACTGATAAAATTCGTGATTTTTTAAACCACCGCTTTCACCGCTTGAATCACCGCATCGGTCGTAATATTAAAGTAAGGGTACAAGTCCTTGGCAGGGGCAGACTCACCAAAGGAAGTCATCCCGACAACTTTTCCATCTAGTCCCACAAATTTATACCAATAATCCACATGGCTTGCCTCAACTGCCACACGCGCACGTACTTGTGGTGGCAACACGCCATCGCGGTAGTTGATGTCTTGCTGCATAAACACCTCGGCACATGGCATTGACACCACGCGTACGCCCAGCCCTTGCGCTGTCAAGTCATGATAAGCCGCCATCGCAAGCTCAACTTCTGAGCCTGTGGCAATAATCATGGCGCGTAGCTCACCTTGCTCCCGTGCTAGCACATAGCCACCTTTGGAGATATTAGCAACCTGCTCAATATCGCGGGCTTGATGCGGTAGATTTTGGCGGCTAAAAATCAAGGCAGATGGCGTTGACTGGGCTTTGATTGCTTCAACCCAAGCCACCGCTGATTCAACGGTATCACAAGGACGCCATGTATGTAGGTTTGGCGTGGCGCGCAAACTGGCAAGCTGCTCAACAGGCTGATGGGTAGGACCGTCTTCACCCAGACCAATTGAGTCATGGGTATAGACATTAATCACGCGCTGTTTCATCAGTGCTGACATACGCACCGCATTGCGCGCGTATTCCATAAACATAAGGAACGTCGCAACATACGGAATAAAGCCTCCATACAGCGCGATACCATTGGCAATGGCAGTCATGCCAAACTCACGCACGCCGTAGTGGATATAGTTGCCAGCCGCGTCATCTTCTAGGGCACGGGCGTTTTTAAACCATGTCAAATTTGACCCTGCCAAGTCCGCTGAACCGCCCAATAATTCTGGTAGCACAGGCTGTAAGGCATTGATGGTGTTTTGGCTGGCTTTACGGGTGGCAATGTTTTCTGGATTGGCTTGGCACGCTTGGATATAATCTTGCGCCACTTGCGCAAAATTGAGCGGCAAATCACCATTGACGCGGCGCAATAATTCACTGGCAAGCTCTGGGTAAGCGTTTTTGTAGCTGTCAAACTCACTTTCCCACGACTGCTGCAAGGCTTGTCCTTTGACTTTGCAGTCCCAACCTTCATAGATATCGTCAGGCAGTTCAAAGGCTTCATGCTCCCATAATAATGCTTGACGGGTCAGCAAAATTTCATCAGCACCAAGGGGTGCGCCGTGTGAGTCTTCTTTGCCTTGCTTGTTGGGTGAGCCTGCACCAATGATGGTTTTACAGATAATGAGTGACGGTTTGGTGTTCTCGCTAATCGCACGTTGGGTGGCTTGGCTGATTGCTTCGGCATCATGACCATCCACTTTTTGTACTTGCCAGCCATAGGCTTCAAAGCGCTGCTGAGTATCATCACTAAACCAGCCTTCTACCTCGCCATCAATTGAGATGCCGTTGTCA
>CALAPG010000150.1 GCA_937889485.1 uncultured Moraxella sp.
CTAAAGCGAATATTGGTCAATACCGATAAAAAGGCGACGAAAATGGCACTTGCTAGACCTGATGCGAGATTATCAAACATCACTGCTGAGTACATATAAAAAAAATCATGACCCTTGCCCGCCAAAATCACAAACAATAAATTACTGGCTGACGCTAAAATAGCACCAATCAACATAGCGTTCATGATTTTAAAACGCTCAGCAAGCAAGCCGCCTAGAATACCACCCACAATTGACATCCCCATCCCAAAGGTTTTGACCGCCAAGGCGATATCTGTTTTACTAAACCCTAAATTCACATAAAATAAATTAGAAGTTGTCCCTGCTACAATATCTGAAATACGATATAGCCCAATCAACAAAATAAGCCACACTGCCTTTTTGCCATAACGAATAAAAAAATCTTGAATGGGCGCTACCCACATCTCTACAGCGACTTGTTTTTTAATGAGCTTCGCCTTTAGTAACCCCGCAGCAGTAAGCATCGCCATCAACACCGCACCCAAAAATTTAATGCTTTCAAATATAAAACCCTGTAGTGGCGTCGTGGTGTCTGGTAAAACATTACCAATCACAATAAAACTACTAACAAGTGCTATCACAGACACCAAAAACAGCAAAAACAGCTGCAAATAATCGCCCATCGGACGGTCTTGTTGGCTGCGTGTAACACGGGGTTCTTTAATAGCCAGCGTGGTCACAATCCCAACAGTCATGAGGGAGGCCATCATATAATAAGTTTGTTGCCAAGCGGCATAACTATATGCAGTCTTGGTAGAGCCCAAATATTCTGCCAAAAACAGCGCACCCGCGCCCGCCGCAATAAGCCCTAACCTATAGCCCGCCATAAACATCCCTGACAGCACAGGTTGCATGGTTTTTTCCGCAATCTCAATACGATAAGCATCGATAACAATATCTTGTGTGGCGACAGAAAACCCCAATAACACCGCAAAAAAGGCCATATAATCCAAAATCAAATCACTGGTCGGGTTAAAGCTACCCAGCATGATAATCGAAAAAGCCACAATCACCTGAGCCACCAACAGCCAGCTACGGCGTTGCCCTAACTGTTTGGTGATGAGCGGAATGGGAACAGCATTTACCAGTGGCGACCAGACAAACTTAAACGAATAGCCCAGCATCGCCCAGCTAAACATAGTTATCACCTTGATATCAAACCCTGCCTCTTTTAGCCAAATCGATAAACTTGAAAAAATCAGCAGATAAGGTAATCCAGATGAAAAACCCAGCAGTAGCATGACCAAAGCTCGTGGGTCAAGGTAGGCTTTGAATGCCTGCGCCCACGATTTTTTGCCAGTTTCTGTGGACAACGGTGATTTTGATAGTGCCATAATACGTCTCGCCAAACAACTTAAACTAGCAGTTTTTGCTATAAAATGCATGCTATTGTAGCTAATTTATAGGGGTACACAAGCTAAAAATGCATCCGCGCTGAAAACACGGGAGTTGACCTCCCAAAATGTTGATATAATCGGCGCATTCCTCCCTATCATTGGCAGGGGGTATCAAAAAAGTATGCTATACTAAAAACAGTTTTTGACACCTACCTGTCATCTAGTTAGAGGCGGATTATGCAATACCCCATTGCGATTTTTCAGCAAAATAATCATTATTATGTCACAATTCCCGATATGAAAACGTTATCTGTCGCCGATGATACCATGGCAGGGGCTGTCGCCAATGCACGCTTGGCGATATTAAACCATTTGCAACGTTTGGTTGAATCAGATTTACCCATTCCCGAGCCGTCTCCAGTCACCAATCACTTAACCAAACCAGAGTACGCAGGCTATATTTGGGCAATCGTGAGTGTGGACTTGGGTCGTATTATGGGAGAAGCTATGGAAATTAGCATATCATTGCCGCACACGCTAGGTAATCAAGTAATGCAGCAGTTTCCCCATGAGCCACTCGATCGTGTCATTGTATTGGCATTAAAACAGTATCTCAAAACCCATATACCCTTAGATTAGCGGTGTATAAATAAGAAGACAGCCACGTCTATTTTTTGGTAGTTATTTTTTTGTTATTTTATTAAGGTCAGCTTATGGCAATCAATGTTGTCATCAATCAACGTTATT
>CALAPG010000151.1 GCA_937889485.1 uncultured Moraxella sp.
AAGATAGCAGGGCGCTGTTGTGGCTCGTATTGCTAATCTAATTAGATTAGATTCCGAAGACCTGTTTAGTTCTATTAAAATTCTATTGCCACCAACTGCTGTTTCAGTTACCATATTTCCATCTGACCCGCCAAGGGTTACAGAGCCGTTATATATGTGTATAACCGAGGTTGGTACGGCCATATCGTTTCCTCCTATACTCGTATTTCAACTAGCGGAATATTATCCCAGCTATAAATGTCCCACTCCTTAATGGATAGCGGGCAATGATCAGTGTCAAAGCGGACAGGCACATCAAACTCATAATCCGCAGTGATAATAACCTCTGTATCTGGCGTTGCGGCAAAGGTGACAATCCCGGTCGTGTAATTTACCGACCATCCGTCGGTCTGTTCAGCACCATCCAGATATACCCTGACCGTCCCTGTCACTGGCTTTCGGATTTTTCTTATCTCTGTATAGCCGGCATCATCAATGTAGGTTTTTATTAGTTGAAAGGTTCTCGTTTTTCCATCGCCGACACCGATCATTTCTTTTCTTCCCGTATAGTCAAGCCAATCCTTAAAGCGAAAGCCATACGCTTTGCCGCGCCGCGCACGGAAGAAGGCGAGCAGCCTTCTCATCTGGTTTTCATTTTTTACACCATGCGCGGCTTGGTACTTACATTTTGCCTGGGACCAATTGATATTACGCTGCTCATAGCCTGAACCGGTCATGACAACATCGGTCGAATACTCCGGACCGCCAGTTACGCCATAGGAGATATCGGGTGGAAACTGCACTTCATGAAAAGCTTGCATTTTAGAGATTTCTCCTTCCCAAAGCAAAAGCGGCGTTAGCTTCTGCCATGATTTGTGACTGGCTACGGCGGAAACTAGAAGCATCCGGTGTCGTGATGTTCATATTAATGATCATAGGTCTGGTATTGTTTGCATCGGCACGTAACATTTTCTTAGTTTCCGCTGCGGTAAATACATGGCCGCCCCGATTGAAATTAATAAGTTCAGGCCCTTTTTCTCCGACTAAGGCAAGGCCGCCTGGATAGTTGCCGCCGGCAGCATATTGTCCTGGAATTCCGGAAATCCCGCCTCGTGTTTTTGCGGGTGCAAACGAGGGAAATAAAGACATGATAATTTGGCTTGCCAGCCACTCAGCCGCCATATCCGCAATAATTTTCATAATTCTTTTGCCTAGGTCTTGCCAAGCTTCCCCTATAGATTTCGTACCGGTAATAATGTCTGAAAAAAAGCTTTTCAGTCCATCGTAAGTACCGGACATTTGCTGAGCCATTATCTCCATGGAAGATTTATGAGACCCCTTCCAAACTTCATAATACGCATCAATAAATTGTTGCTTTCCGACTAAGTCTTGTGCGAACATCGCCTGCTCGGTAGTTAGAAGCTGTTGGAATTTGGTGATGTCCCCGTCTGACCGCGCTCTGTCTAGTTCTTCCTGAAATTTCACGCGATCGTAGTGCAGATCTTTTATTTTTTGGTTTTTCTCAGCTTCAATGGCGACCTGTTCGGCAGCTGCCTGGCGGCTGAAATTCACCATGCCAGTTTCTGTGATAGTAAACTGGATTCCATTGCCTTCCCACGCCTTGCGAAACTGCTCCTGCTGGGAAGCTGTGCCAGTGGAATACTCCAGGGCAAGATCCCTGTATTTTTTCCGCACTTCCTCGATCTGCCGCGCCGCATCGGTTTCGATGTCAAACTTCTGCTTGTCAACGCCAGTCAGGCCAATCCCGCCAAGCTTATCGGAAAGACTTCGGGCCAATTCAGCCGCCTGATCGGCAATCCGGTTGTTTTCCTTTTGCTCGTCCATCAGGATCTTTTTCTTTTTGGCAGCGTTTACAGGCATCACAATATATTAACCGTGCTAAGTATGGTATGGCACTGGCAGTTTTGTCGAATATATTGTTTGCGGTGCTGTATTTGTATAGCCACTGGCTAGCGCCGCTGTCGGGTACACAAGTTTTTTTGTGGCGCATGGTGATGATGTGGTTTGGTGTCGCAGGATTGATGCTGATCACGCAAAATTTTGGTAACCTGCACCAGTTTTTGACAACACGAAGTAAGCGTCAATGGCTGTATTTGTTGTTACCAACACCAATTATTGCAAGCCAGCTTTGGTTATTTATGTGGGCACCTGTCAATGGTCAGGCGGTCAACACGGCGATGGGGTATTTCTTGTTTCCGTTGACCATGGTGCTGCTGGGGTGTGTGGTTTTTAAAGAAAAGTTGTCTCGGCTACAAGGCTTGGCGATTACGCTTGCCGCGTTAGGGGTGGGGCTACAATTTTGGTTGTCAGGTAGTGTGTCATGGGCAACGGCTTGGGTGTGCCTCACGTACCCAATCTATTATGGGCTAAGGCGCTGGCAAGGTGTGCCACCACTGCTAGGGCTTTTTGTGGATTTAAGCTTAATTGCACCCGTGGCATTTGGGTATATTGTTTGGCAGCAAAGTTCGTTGGCGGTGGTGATGGCATCGGCAACCATGGGCATGTTGCTGGTGGGATTGGGATTAATCAGCGCGCTTGCCATGCACACCAACCTAAAAGCCAGTAGTATGCTACCTATGAACACTTTTGGTATGTTAAGTTACCTTGAACCTGCGTTGATGTTTTTGCTGTCGATTGTGTGGCTGCATGAGACTGTCACACCCACGATGATGACAAGTTTCGGGCTGATTTGGGCGGGGGTGGTTGTGATGATGCTAAACGCTTTATGGCAAGCCAAACAACCAAAAAGACAAGGCATGGCTAGTGGTTTGGTAACGGATTGATCGGCACGGATAGCTGACAAAAAATAGCCTCAGTGCCTAAAATTACAGTGTGCCACGTGGTCATTGACCATGCCAACTGCCTGCATAAAGGCGTAGCAAATCGTTGAACCAACAAATTTAAACCCGTCTTGTTTGAGCCGTTTTGACATTTTTTCTGAAAAGTCAGTTTTGGTGGGAATATCGGCAAGTGTTTTTGGGTGGTTATCTAGGGGTATTTTTGCCAAGCCATTGGGCGAGAGTGCCCACAGATAATCACAAAAACTTTGCGTACGGGTGATGTTAAGATAACAGTTGGCATTGTTGATAATGGCTTCAATTTTACCGCGGTGGCGAATAATGCCTGCATCTTTCATCAGCTGATCCACTTTGGCAGCATCAAATTGGGCAATGATAGCAGGGTCAAAGTTGGCAAATACGTCATAATAGCGCGCCCGTTTTTTGAGTACCGTGAGCCAGCTAAGCCCCGCCTGCATGCCTTCAAGGCA
>CALAPG010000152.1 GCA_937889485.1 uncultured Moraxella sp.
AGCATTCGTGACACGATTATCCGCCAAAAAAATATTGATGTGCTGGTTGATAATCGCGATCGGTCAATCAGTTTTGTCAAGCCTGAGTGGGATGTTACGGCTGATTTTACCAAAGCACTAAATGATCAAGTCAAATAAAATGCAGGGTTAACGCGCTTTAGATGTAAATACCGTTTATGACCTCAAAACGCAATATTTAATGATTGCGTTTTTTAGTTTGGGTAAGGTAAAAAAGGTGCAAGCAGACGTTGGCTGCATTGTACGCCCCAACCCATAGGACAGCATTACCACGGCAAACAAATCTCATGAGTAGGCTTTTTTAAGCCACTGTCGGGTATTTTACGTGTAAAATAACGACATTTCTTAGACTTTGATTAATGGGAGCAATGGCAATGGCTTTTACAATAGCAGAGATTATCAACTATTTGGGTGAGGAGATGGTAAGGTCTCATGCTCACCTCGATGTCCCATCTTCTGCCACGCTTGATACCGCGATATCATCGATTGCCACACTGGAGCAGGCTGCCCCTTCAGACATTAGCTTTTTGGCAAATTCTCATTATGAATCGAAGCTTTATACCACCAATGCAGGCGCCGTGTTAGTACCCGAAGCCATGCGTGATCAATGTCCTGCCCATAGCTATCCTATTGTGGTGACATCTCCTTACTTGGCGTATGCCAAACTCACCGCACTGTTTGCCAACGCCTCACTGCCAGCCTCTACCAGTACCCAATCAGCCACGGTTCATCCCACGGCTATCGTAGGTAATCATGTCAAACTGGGTCAAAACACTGTGATTGGCGCTTATTGTGAGGTGGGTGATAACTGTGTGATTGGTGACGAAGTGGTGCTGCACAGTCATGTGACGCTGCAATCAGGCGTTTGTATTGGCAATCATAGTGAACTGTTACCGCATGTGTTTATTGGGCATCACTGCGTGATTGGCGAGTGGGTTAGTCTTCACAGCCATGCTAGCATTGGCAACGAGGGTTTTGGTTTTGCGCCAAAAGGTCAACCTGACACCGCAGGCTGGCAAAAAATTCATCAATTAGGGCGTGTGGTGATTGGCAATCATGTGAGAGTGGGTAGCCATACTTGTATTGACCGTGGCGCGCTCAATGATACCCTCATTGGCGATAACGTGATTATCGATAACTTGGTACAGATTGCTCATAACGTACAGATTGGCGCAGGTACCGCAATTGCCGCCTGTGTGGGTGTTGCTGGGAGTACCACGATTGGCAAGCGCTGCATGATTGGCGGCGGTGCAGGCTTTACAGGGCATATCCACGTGTGTGATGATGTCACCATCACGGGCATGACCATGGTTACCAAAAATATTCGACAAGCGGGGGTTTATTCCTCAGGGTTACCTGCTATGCCAAGCAGTGTATGGAAACGCGCTTTTATCAACTTCAAAAATTTTGGTAAAAAATAATAGCCACCAAAGCCCACCAAGACACCTAACCCATAAATTTTTGAGAAAACAACTGTAAACTCAAACCCAAAACCGTTACAATAGCCATTTTAGCCAAGTTAACATTATAATTGGGCTGGACATGATCCCAATTTGCGCCAAGGATATTATCATGGATTTTGATAAACTTACCGAACAAGACTTATCAATGCTTGCCGATCGGGGGGTGAGCTTACCACTTAATGCCGTTGTGTTACGAGAGTATCTGCCGCACCGCTACCCATTTATGTTATTAGATCGGGTGACGGCATGCCAACCCAATGAGTGGATTACGGGGCTAAAAAACATCAGCATTAATGAGCCATTTTTTAATGGGCATTTCCCTGAAGAGCCTATTATGCCTGGGGTGCTGATGATTGAAGCAATGGCGCAGGTAGCTGGCGTACTGGGTTTTATCAGTAAAAATGTCAAACCCAGAGATGGCTATATTTATCTATTTGCAGGGGTGGACAAAGTCCGCTTTAAACGTCAGGTGATTCCAGGTGATCAACTGATTTTGCGTGCCCAAAAAACTATGGAACGCCACAGTATCTATAAATTTAGCTGCACCGCTTGCGTGGGAGATGAGCTTGCCGCTAGCGCTGAAATCACCATCGCCGAACAGCGTACCCAATATCCCACCAAATAGCCGCTGGGAAAACCCGTTGGCGCTTCAAAAACCTTGCATTAAAAGCCTTGATAAAAATGGCATGGGCACCTAAAAATGCTATAATGTCATTTTTTTATTTGAACCTGCCTTAGCGTTGTTGGTTGTTTTGCAATAGCCGCTATTCAAAAAAGCCGTGCCTACTTGCACGATTTTTTGGCAGGCAGGTATGAGGATTTTTCATGACCATTCACCCAACGGCGATTATTGACCCAACGGCAACAATTCATCCATCGGTAACGATTGGTGCCTATTGTATCATCGGAAAACATGTGACGATTGGGGCGAGTACCGTTATCCATCCCCACGTGGTGATCTCAAAATACACCCGTATTGGTGAGCGTAATGAAATCTTCCAATTTGCCAGCATCGGTGAAGACTGCCAAGATTTGAAATACCAAGGTGAAGAGACATGGCTTGAGATTGGCGATGACAATCGCATTCGTGAAGCCTGTAGCATCCACCGTGGTACCTTACAAGACAAAGGCATCACACGGGTTGGCAGCCGTAACCTGTTTATGGTGAACACCCATATTGCCCATGATTGTGTGATTGGCAATGACAATGTGGTTGCCAACAATGTGGGGATTGCAGGGCATGTACATTTGGGCAATCATATCATTGTGGGCGGCAACTCGGGGATTCACCAGTTTTGTAAGATTGATGATTATAGTTTGATTGGTGGGGCAAGTTTGATTTTAAAAGACGTGGCAGCCTTTAACATGGTATCGGGCAACCCTGCCAAAAGCCACGGGCTTAATATTGAGGGCATGCGCCGCAAAGGTTGGTCAAAGCAGACTATTGATTATTTGCGTCAGGCGTACCGTGTGATTTTTCGCTCAGGGCTTACCAAAGAAGAAGCCATCACCGCCGTTAGCGAGCAGTTATTGCCGCATGAGCCACTGGTGCAGTTATTACTAGATTCACTGATTCACAGTGAGCGTGGGCTGGTGCGTTAAAGTGGCATTACGCCGTTCATGCATTGTCTATCCAAAAAAAAGAGCCTATATAAGGCGCTTTTTTTTGGACAACTAACCGCCATTAAGTAAGCGTTAGTGCAGGATTAGGCAGGTTTTGCTGCTGATAAAACGTGCTCACAAATTCATCAAACGTATCTGTTTCAATGGCGCTGCGAATAGCTGCC
>CALAPG010000153.1 GCA_937889485.1 uncultured Moraxella sp.
TCAAAGGAGTGCGCAATGATCCGTAAACAAGAAATTACAACATTTGAGTTCCCAGCTGACGCGATTATCTGGGATGTACGTGATGCAAGTGCTTATGCCGAAGCTCATGTTAAAGGTGCTGTGAATCAGCCAATTAACGATCTATCAGCAGAGAGTCTCACTCAGGTGTCGGCGGATCAACCCATTTACATTTTATGTGGTGGCGGAAGTAAAGCCCCACGTGCAGCGGAAAAACTAGAAGGTTTGGACAGCTCACGTGAATATGTGGTTTTAATGGGTGGTACACGTGCTGCGCGTGATGCAGGTATGCCTTTGGAACAAGGTCACTAAGTATCATCAATATGAAGAAAGCGCCGCAAGGCGCTTTTTTGTTGGGTATTGCTTTATTCCTATTTTCTCTAAGCGAGCGTTAGGTTGAAGGTGGAGGAGCTTTAAAATAAGGCTTCTTGGTTTTTACCTTTTTCTGAAAGCGTGTAGCTGCCAGTTTTTGTAGTAAGTTTATAGGTACAGGGCATGCTTCTGCTAAAACTTGTGCTGCCAGTATTTCACTGCACAACGGAGCAAATAAAAAGCCTTTAGAACCCAGTCCTGCAAAGCTGTAAATTTGCTGATCATCACGCATTTTGCCAAGCAAGGGGAAATAATCCTGACTTTGGGCGCGTAGCGAAGCACGACCTTGCCAAGTGTCTACAGGGGCTAAGTTTTCCGCATACGCAGGAAAGACACTGTGGATAAGTTCGTAGTTATGCACATGGTCTTCTGCCAAGACGTCACAATCCTCCCGATTCGGATAAAACGATGCACCTAAAATCAGTTGATCGGCATTGAGCTGCATGCAATAGCCGCCATAGCTATAGGCTTGTGATAATGGCAAAGCCTGATCGGTATTATTTAACCAACTGACTTGCCCACGAATGGGTTTAAGCACAGGGTAATGCTCAAAAAAAGCACCACTTTGCAGTGCAGCACAGACGATGACATGATCAAATGTTCCGAGTTCAGCATCTACGCTGTGTAAGATCAGTTTCTGTGCTGTCGGGGTGATTAGTTTAATTTGAGCTTGTTGAAACTGAATGTGCGGATGCGCAAGAATTTCATCGCGCAGTTGATGCGGAGAAACTGCACCTGCTTGTAATAAATTCAAACTGCCAAAGTCGCTTTGTGGCGTGAGTTCGGTTGCATGCTGTGCTGCTAAAATACCTTTTGGGTATTGTGTGGCTAAATCCAGCAATTCATCGGCATGTTTCAGTGCCAGTTGATGAATCTGCAACGGACGAAATGCTTTGAATGCGGCATAGTGATTTAAAGCATATTGCCATGCCAAAGTCATTAAATGGTCGGCACTTTGATGAATTGGGCAAAGTTTGGGATTTAAGAGCGCCAAAGGATTGCCAGAACCGCCTGCAAGTGGTGCTGTTTGATCGTAGAGCGTGACTTGATGCCCTCGTTGAGCAAATGCCCAAGCGCAGCTTAAACCCGCAATGCCTGCGCCTATGATCGCAATATGGCGCTGTTGGTTGCTTGTTGTGGTATTTGTTGCAGTTTGAGTTTTGTTCTGATCGGAGATTGACGCTATTTCAGGTACTTGCCAGATAGCTTTCAGCATTTCCCGTTTGTGTCCAAAACCGCGTGGGCGGGTGATGTGAATACCGTGTTGTTTTAAGCCACGTTTGAGTACGCCTGCCACACTAAAAGAGGCAAAGGTCGTGCCGTAATCGGACAGTGCTACAATCGGGTTGAGCACGGTTTCCTGCCACATATCTGGATTACAGGCAGGGGCAAAGCCATCTAAAAACCAAGCATTGACAGGAGCAGTTTTAGCAATGACAGGAAAAACTTCCTGAGCATCGCCCAGCCATAAATCTAGGCTAAAGCGTTCATCTGGAAAATTTAAACGATGACAGCCTGCAATAGCGGCAGGGTATTGCTGAATCAGCTGTTCAGACAGATGGCTAAGTTCGGGCCAAGCCGCCAAGGCGCGGATGAGGTCGGCTTTGCAAAGTGGAAATTTTTCGACGGAAATTGCGTGTAAATGGCTATGATTTTTGGGGCGTACCTGCTGCCATAATTGCCAAAGCGCTAAAATATTTAAGCCTGTACCAAAGCCTGTTTCGCCTACACAAAAATATTCAAAATCATTCAGTGCTGCCAAACGGGTGGCCAAGTCATTGCCCTGTAAAAACACATGCCGTGTTTCTAGTAAACCGTTGTCTTTAGAGAAATACACATCACCAAATTGGCTAGACGTGGGGACGGTAATGCCGTTGTCGTCAGTTTGCCAGTCAAGCTGGGCGGTGGTGATGGCTGCGCTCATTGGCTGCATAAGTCCAAATATTGTGCCACCCCTTTGGCAGCCGCTTGTCCTGTGGCAAAGCAGGCGGTGAGCAGATAACCGCCTGTTGGCGCGTCCCAATCCAGCATTTCCCCACAGCAAAACACAGACGGATTAGATTTTAGGCTAAAATCTTGGTTGAGTGCTTGACGCTTGACCCCACCGCCGCAGCTGATGGCTTCATCTATCGGGCGAAAACCATCAAACGCGATGACCAAATTTTTGATTGCCAAGCTCATGGTTTGGGCATCATGCCAATCTGATTTTGGCACAATTTCTCGCAACAAGGCGATTTTGACAGGGTCAAGCCCCGCTTTTCGCCAAAGGTTTGATAGCGATTGTTTTTTGGGGCTAGTGAGACTGGCTAGCAGTTTTTCTGTGCGGATATCAGGCAACAAATCAAGGGTTAATGCCATTGTGCCCTTGTGCTCAAGCTGCTCACGCATGGCGCGATTGAGCCGATAAATCAGCCCACTTTCCATGCCATAATGGGTCAAGATAATATCGCCAAAGCCCGATTCAACGTCACCATTTGGCAATACCACACTGGCTTTGACCCGTTTTAATGCTTTTCCAAAGTCATGGGTCAAATGCTGCGACCACGCTCTGCAAATACCCACGTTACTGGGGTAAAAAGGGGTCAGCTCATCATCATTAAGCCACGCTTGCCATTTGCCATCACTGCCAAGGCGTGACCACGACATCCCGCCTGTGGCAAGGATAATGGCGTCAAAGGTTTGGCTAAACGGCGCTTGATCTGTGACCCTAAACGTCGCTTGATTGTCCGTGATAGCTTGGCAGCTATGCCGATAAAAAAAATGCACTTTTGCTGCCTGTAGCTTATTGAGCCATGCCCGTAGCAGCGGTGACGCTTTCATCATACTTGGAAAAATCCGCCCCGTAGAGCCAACAAAAGACTCAATACCAAGGTTTGCCATAAACTTGCAGATATGCTCGGCATTCAAGGCGTGTAGATGCGGCGTTAGCCAGTCATCGGGCGTATAGCGGCTGACAAAGGTACCGAGTGGCTCAGCATGTGAGATATTGAGTCCTGATTTGCCTGCCATGAGTAGCTTACGGGCAGGGGAGG
>CALAPG010000154.1 GCA_937889485.1 uncultured Moraxella sp.
GAATGATTTGACACGCTTGCAATTGCTTGCCAATCACTTCACCTAGCGAACTTTTTTCACTAAAAAAATCATAGTAACTTTCACTTAAAAGACCATCATATTCCTTTCCTAAAAAGGGTGAAAAATTATCAATGGGTTTTCGTTGTTTAAGTTTTTGCTGTGAAATGGCAATATTGTCTTGACTACTTTTACCTTTGGCATAAATCGCAAAAATATCTCGATAGAGTTTACTATTTGATTGAAAATTATGTTGGCTATAAACTTTTAAATCATGCTGAAAATCAGTCGGTGTTGCTTGCTGTAAATAACTATCAAAGTTTTGCTTTAAGGTCGGCTCATAAAATGGCTGGTCAATGGCGGTTTGCATACATTGAGCAAATTTTGGGTCAGTTGGGTCAAAGCGATTTTTCGGGTCAGATTTACCTACACTTTCTGCTGACATCTGCACAAAGGCAACCATAAAGCTGAGTTGATGTAGTGTAAACGGCATATCCGATTGTAGCGCTTGATAAAAACTGTCATACTCCTGCTGAGTGGGTGTGACGGTGGCAAAACTTAAATTTGCTGTCAACAAACAGGTTATGCCAATCAGTAATTTTTTCATATCATTAATCCAAATAACCCTGATTTTAAACCGTCAACCCATACAAACAATTTTCATATGTCCAAGCAATTATCTCATTATCATCATTCGTTTCATAAAAATCTGACAATAGCGTATGCCATGTTTCAAGCTGACTTTCATTGATATTTAACACGCCACAACCTGACATAATCAGTTGATAATTGGCGCAAATTATTGCGCTGCGTTTGTTACCATCCCAAAATAGCTGATTTCTCATCATATAGTACATGGTTTTTAGCACACGATGAGTCATCGAAATCGGTAAGTGATTTAAATCATTCAGCGTCTGCTCAACATCGGCTTTGACGGGGATTTCTGGCACAAAACTCACGCCACTTATACCCACATTACCTGTGCGTAATTCGCCCCAAGCCAGACTCTCATTGTACGCAACAAAGCTATTTATTTTACAAGCCAAGCCTAAGTCAAATGGCACGTCCGTTGATAAAATATATTGCCACGCATTTTTTAGATTGAGTACTACTTGGATATCATGGGTCGAAATACCGCTCACACTCATACCGTCAATAATCGTTTTTGTTTGCGGAAACGTGGTATTGACGTTTTCCAGTCGTGAAATACTGTGGATGACTTCCACAATATTTTTACGCGCCAAAAATCGATTTTGTTCAAGGGTTAGTTGAAATTTATCAGATAACGCTAATTTCATGCTATTCCTTAAAGTTGATAAAAAGAGTGATAATGTGGCAAGTCTTCTTGCATTTATGCCTTCGCTTTCGCCATCAAGTCAGCAAATTTATCAAACAGTGGCGCACAGTCATGCGGGCCAGGGCTGGCTTCTGGGTGACCTTGGAAGCTAAACGCAGGCTTATTGGTCAAGGCAATGCCTTGGTTTGAGCCATCAAATAACGAGCGATGGGTGACTTTCACATTGTCAGGCAAACTTGCTTCATCCACCGCAAAGCCGTGATTTTGTGACGTAATCATCACCGTGCCGTTTTCGATATCTTGAACAGGGTGGTTAGCGCCGTGGTGACCAAATTTCATTTTTAGGGTTTTTGCCCCGCTTGCCAGTGCCAATAGCTGATGACCTAAGCAAATACCAAACAGCGGAATATCGGTTTGGGTGATGATATGTTTGATGGCATCAATGGCATAAGTACAAGGCTCAGGGTCGCCAGGACCATTAGATAAGAAGATGCCATCTGGGTTGTGTTTTAATACGTCACTGATGGGCGTTTGTGCAGGCACAACGGTGACATGACAACCACGGTCAACCAGCATCCGCAAAATATTGGTCTTGATGCCAAAATCATACGCCACGATATTAAATTGTTGCTTGATATCGGTGCCCAATTCCTTGAAGCGTCCGCAAGTTTGGCTGACTTCTGGATTGACCAACTCCCATGAACCTTGCGTCCATGTAAAGCCGTTTTGGTCACAGCAAACCTTTGCCAAGTCCATGCCTTTGATACCTGCAAAACCTTTTGCCAATTCAATCGCTTTGGCTTCATCAAGGTTGCCATCACTATCTGCGGTCATGATACAGCCGTTTTGTGCGCCTTTTTCACGCAGTAGGCGAGTCAGCTTACGGGTGTCGATATCGGCAATTGCCACGGTGTTGTGTTTGACTAGGTAATCGTTCAGTGAGATGGATGCGCGAAAATTACTGGTCACCATGGTCAAGTCACGGATAATCAGTCCGTTTGCCCAGACTTTGTGGATTTTACCTGACTCGGTGTCTTCATCATTACAGCCTGTGTTGCCAATGTGGGGGTAGGTCAAGGTGACGATTTGCTGCGCGTAGCTTGGGTCGGTCAGGATTTCTTGATAGCCCGTCATGGCGGTGTTAAAAACCACCTCACCCACGGTCACGCCACTAGCACCAATACTTTTACCATAAAAAACGGTACCATCTGCCAATGCCAAAATCGCTTTATTAAATGTCGTCACCTGTCACCTCTATTTGCTAGTCTTTGCTGTTATACCCAAATTTTGCCCACAAAAAAGCGAGAAAGCATTGATCTAAAAGAAAATAGCTAACTGGTTTTTTTGATAGTTACCAGTTTGTGCCATTAACTTTGTCATGCCTACTCGCTTGGATATAGATTTTGCGTATTCTAACAGAACCAAACCAAAAAAGGTAGTAAAAAATCACCCAATCATGCGTCATCCGCCCAAAAAACGCAGCTCAGGCACAAACACGCCCACCACAAACCAAACCGTTTGGGCAAGCCAAATAATCAGCACATACAACCGAATTTGCTCGGCATGCCAATCAAGTGCAAACCAACCGACCACAAAAAAAGATAACCAACCTTCGATTTTTTTTGCCCCACCCATTGCCAAAATCCAATAATTGACCCATGACGTACCCAAAAATCCCAATAGCCATAGCAAAGTTGTCATCGTGTTGCGCCTTGATTGATTAGTCATCTAAAGTTTGTCAAATCTGCCACAAATCACAAGGGGGATTATGTTAAAATAGCTCGACTTGACAATCAAAAAACGGCAGGCGGTATCAGCCAAATCATTGCTAGAATCGCTGCCAAATTCAATGCCTAATTAATGCGCAATGAATAAATGAATAATAGGGGTGACCCATAATTTTTATGCAGGCACTGCCTAATAGACGTGCCCGAGACCATAAACGCATCATAACCATAGACTGATAACAAGAGCGACGCATGAATACTATCACTTCTCAAACCGTGCTCATCATTGGCGGTGGCAATGTCGGTTTATCCTTTGCCCTGCTATTAGCCGATCAAGGCATCCAAAGCACGCTATTAGAAAAAACCCCATACCCCACCATCAGCCCCGATGATGACCTAGACCGCAAGCAGTTTGATAGCCGCAATATCGCCTTATCACGGCGCACGGTACAGATTTATAATAGCCTAGTGGTGGGGGACAACACCTTATGGCATGAACTACAAAGCCATGCCTGCCGTATTGATGAAGTTAACATTAGCGAACAAGACAGCTTTGGCAAAGCTACCCTCAACAAGCACGCCGAAGGAGTCGAAAGTTTTGGGCAAGTGATGGAAAACGCATGGCTTGGCAAAAAACTGCTCATGACAGTGCAAAATAATCCCTTGATTACACTGATTGATGGGGCAACTTTGACAGCCTTGACCCAAACCGACAAAGACGTGACAGTGACGTTTTGTGATGCGACACAACAACCACAGACGCTGACGGCTGATTTACTGGTTGCCTGTGATGGTCAACACTCGCCTTGCCGTGAGCTATTGGGTATCGGCACGACCACGCACGATTATCAGCAAGTAGGCATCGTGGGCGTGGTGATGACCGACCAACCGCACAACCATCAAGCCATTGAACGTTTTAATAAGATGGGTGCAGTGGCGGTGCTGCCACTTACGGACTTTCAAGGCGATGGTCATCAAGCCCAGCAAGGCTATCGCCGCTCGGTGGTGTGGGTATGCCCCAAAGGAGAAGAGCAGCGCTATCTGGATGATGATGCGTATTTTATCGATACCATTCAGCATGCCTTTGGTGATTTGGCGGGCAAGTTTGTCAAAGCAGGCAAGCGCGGCGCATACCCACTGGTCAAGGTGCTAGCAAATAGCCAAGTCAAAGGTCGCTGCGTCATCATGGGCAATGCTGCCCACACCTTGCACCCTGTGGCAGGGCAGGGCTTTAACTTGTGTATGCGCGATGCCGACACCCTTGCCAAGCTGATTGGCAAACAAGTCATGCGCGGTCAAGATATTGGCGATGGTGACATGCTAAAAACCTATGCTAAACGCCGCAAAGCTGACCAAAAACGGGTCGAAATCTTTTGTGACACGGTGGTGTATAGCTTTATGATTCAAAATCCACTGTTAAAAGTTGCCCGTAATGTCGGCTTAATTGCCTTTGATAAAGTCCCGTTTGTCAAACCAATGGTAGCGACCTTTGCGATGGGGCTAGAAAGTTAAGTAAATCCAATTGGCATAACTATGCCCAAATATGTGCCCCCAAATATGTGCTCCAATATGTGCCCTACTATGCCCCAAAAAGGTGACTAGCATGCATCACAGGTTTTTAAAGTGCTTATTTTTTTTAGGGTGGGTGTTAACACCGCCGATGGCAACTGCCGAAAACTGGCTAATGCTCAACGCCAATGCTGAGGCGACAGACTATTTTGACACCACATCGGTCAAAAGAATCAGTGATAGCTTGCCCTATATTAGCTACGCTATCAAAACGCAGTACCACCAACCCCAAAACATTACTCACCACAAAACCTACACCACCACGATTGCTGAGATAAAAATTGACTGTATGGGTAACCGCTTCGCCCTAGTCAAAGCAGATTATTATGATGAGCATCAACAACTTATCGATAGCGACCAGCTCACAAAAGATAATTGGCAAAAAATGACCGCCGATAGCATGATGAATAGTATGCTACGCGCAGGCTGTTATATGGTGGGCTATCGAAATGAGTTATGATAAAAGCGCTGACTTCTATAACATCAATCGCGCGCTCCTTGCCACCCAACACCCTAACCCTACATGCTTTAAAAATAAACAGTTGATAATAAACTTAATCACCTTCTGATACGTTGGAAACAACACCATGACAACCAAAGATTCAACGCTCATTATTGGCGGCGGCATTGTTGGCGCAACACTGGCGCTCAAACTTGCCCAAGCGCGCCACCCCGTCACTTTGATTGACGCTCGTCCAAAATTATCGCAAGCGGATTGGGCAGACAAACTCACCCAACGTGATGCCCGCGTGTATGCCTTAAGCCTTGCCAGTATTGGCTTACTCAAAGACGTTGGCGCATGGCAACGCCTACTCCAAAACGGACGCAAAGCCGACTATACCCAAATGCAGGTATGGCAAACCAATGGCGTAGGGGAACTTAACTTTGGCGGCTGGGATAAAGCGCAGGCTAATCCGCCATTACTGGGTAGTATGGTCGAACCGTTTATCATTGAAAAGTCGTTATACGATGGTTTTGAAGATGATAGCCTAACCGAATATGGCAAGTCGTATTTGACCCATATTGCAGGGCAAAAAGTGACCCACATTGAGTGGCTAGGTGACAATGACGGCTATCGCATCACCCTTGATAATGGTGATACTCACACCGCCAAGCTGCTGATTGGCGCAGATGGTCGTGGTTCGATGGTTCGCAAGGCGGTAGGCATTCGGCTTGATACACTTGATTATCATCAGACTGCTATTTGCTGCGCGATACAGACCGAGCTACCGCACAACGCCACCGCGCGACAAGTGTTTTTGCCCACAGGGCCTTTGGCGTTATTGCCGCTTGCCGATGTCACCGACAGCGACAAAGCTCTCCCCGAGCATTGGCAATCGGTGGTTTGGACATTGCCCACCAATAGCGCACTTGACTTACTAACCCTATCCCCAAATGCGCTCGCCAAAGCACTTGCCTTTGCCAGTAGTTATGCGTTGGGTGATATTAGTGCCATTGAATCTATCGCCAGTTTTTCGCTCAATGCCCAACATGCCAAAGCGTACGTCAAACCCAATTT
>CALAPG010000155.1 GCA_937889485.1 uncultured Moraxella sp.
TTACTCCGAAGAGCGTTTGAAAGCCGATTTGGAAAATATCCGTGCGTATTACTATGATCGTGGCTATTTGGATTTTGACTTCACGGATGTGCGCGTGACGCCATCGGCTAAAGAAAATGGCGTGGATTTGAATTTAACGGTCAAAGAAGGCGAACCCACCGAAAACATCAAGCGTCTTTTACATGAACACCGCATTGAGAAGGTCATTGTGGTAGACGATAATTTTCAGCTAAAAGGCTTAATCACGGTTAACGATTTTACCAAAGCTGAAAATAATCCCAATGCTTGCCGTGATTCTAAAGGTAGTCTACGTGTGGGTGCGGCTGTGGGTACAGGTGCAGATACTGAAGCACGTGTTGAAGCGCTAGTTGCTGCCGATGTGGATGTGATCGTGGTAGATACCGCTCACGGGCACTCTAAAGGTGTAATTGACCGCGTGGCATGGGTGAAAAAAACCTATCCGCATATTCAAGTCATAGGCGGTAATATTGCTACCGCTGATGCGGCGTTGGCACTACGTGATGCAGGTGCCGATGCGGTTAAAGTGGGGATTGGACCTGGGTCTATTTGTACCACGCGTATCATTGCAGGGATTGGCGTGCCCCAAATTTCAGCCATTAGTAACGTGGCTGATGCCCTAAAAAATGACATTCCACTGATTGCCGATGGCGGTATTCGTTTTTCAGGTGATATGGCAAAAGCTCTGGCTGCAGGCGCTTCTTGTATCATGGTGGGGTCATTGCTTGCAGGCACCGAGGAAGCACCAGGTGAGGTAGAGCTGTTCCAAGGTCGTTATTATAAAGCGTATCGTGGCATGGGCTCATTGGGCGCAATGTCAGGTCAAAATGGCTCGTCTGACCGTTATTTTCAAGACGCCAAAGATGGCGTGGAAAAATTGGTACCTGAAGGCATCGAAGGGCGCGTACCTTATAAAGGCCCAATGAGCGGCATTATTAACCAGCTTGCGGGTGGGTTACGTTCTTCTATGGGTTACACAGGCTGCGCTAATATCGAAGAAATGCGTAGCAAACCGCAGTTTGTTCGTGTCACCTCAGCGGGCATGAAAGAATCACATGTCCATGATGTGCAGATTACCAAAGAAGCCCCCAATTATCGGGTCAACTAATCGGGCTTGTGGGTACCTAAAATAGGTAGTTAAAACTGGGCTAAGTGCCCAGTTTTTTTTATTGGCTACTGCTATGATAACCTGCCAAGAAACAGGTGGGTTCATAAAACAGTTGTCGCAACTTTTCTCGAATTTTGATATGCTAAAATCTCATAACAACAACCAGTCATACCCTTGCAGCGGTGGAGTTTTTAATGAGTTATTTTGGTACAGATGGTATTCGTGGCAAATTTGGTGAGTTTCCTATTCATCCTGAATTTTTAATCAAACTAGGTTTTGCTACTGGACAAGTATTAATTGCCCACCAAGAAGATAAAAACCAACGCGTGAATGTCGTGATTGGTAAAGATACCAGACTGTCAGGATATGTGATTGAAGCATGTTTGCAGGCAGGTTTTAATGCGGCAGGGGTTGATGTGCATATGCTTGGCGTGATTCCTACCCCCGCAATTGCGCATTTAACGCGCAGCTTTCATGCCAATGCGGGCGTGGTAATTTCAGCTTCACATAACCCTTACTATGATAATGGCGTTAAGTTTTTTTCAAGCGAAGGTAAAAAATTATCTGACCAAGTCCAACAAGCAATCAATGATAAACTTGCCGCGTTGAGTGATCTGCCACTGCCAATAGCCCATTCTGATGCATTGGGACGGCATTACCGTGTCGAAGATGCTAAAGGTCGCTATATTGAATTTTGTAAGGGTAGCTTTCCTTACCAATTAAGCCTTGGTCAGCTAAAAATCGTGGTGGATTGTGCCAATGGTGCAGGCTACAGTGTGGCACCAAGGGTGCTAAAAGAACTGGGCGCCACCGTCATCAGCATTGCCAATAAACCCGATGGACTTAATATTAATGATGGCGTGGGTTCCACCCATCCACAAGCCTTACAGCAAGCCGTGATTGACCATGAAGCGCAAGTAGGTATTGCCCTAGATGGCGATGGCGATCGCATCATTATGGTAGATGAAACGGGTGCACTCATTGATGGCGATGCAATTTTATATATTTTAGCCACACACGCGAGCCAACCCATCCATGGTGTGGTGGGTACGCTAATGTCCAATATGGGATTACAACTTGCCCTTGACAAACGGGGCATTGCCTTTGAACGGGCGAGAGTGGGTGATCGTTATGTCATGCAGGCGTTGGAAAAAAATGGCTGGGTATTGGGCGGTGAGTCATCTGGGCATATTTTGACCTTGGACAAAGCCAGCACAGGTGA
>CALAPG010000156.1 GCA_937889485.1 uncultured Moraxella sp.
ATACGAGATACCACTGTGTGACTGGAGTTCAGACGTGTGCTCTTCCGATCTAGCACCCAGACAGCCCACAGATGAGCGTGGAACAGCGTGTCAAAGTGCAATGGCTGGTTGGTGAATAACCAATGATGGGTAATCCCTCTGACAGTTTGCTATAAAAATCAGCAAGGACTAGGTATGAGTATTGATCAAGATAACGCGCCACAACTAATCAAAACGCCCATTGAGCCCACGTCAACACCTGACCCTACTCAGTCAGGCTTGCCGAAGGCGCTGCAAAGTGAAAGCCTACGTAATCACCATTTGGCAGAAACGGATGATTATGATGGGTTGACATTTGAAGTGATTGAGCATGCAAAAGTTGCTGATAAGACCATTGCCCAAAAAGGGGTGTATTTAATTCCCAATTCATTCACCCTGTTGTCACTATTGGCAGCTTTTTATTCCATTACCCAAAGCGCGCTGGGTGAAGGTCACTATATGCGTGCCAGTGTGGCAATTTTTATTTCAGCGTTGCTAGACGGGCTTGATGGTCGGGCAGCACGTCTGCTCAATGCTCAAAGCCCGTTTGGTGAGCAGCTAGACTCATTGGCAGACTGTATCGCTTTTGGCTTGGCACCTGCTTTATTGATTTATCACTATGCCTTAGAGCCCTTAGGGCGCATTGGTATTGCTTGCGCGTTTGTATATGCTGCTTGCGCCGCGCTAAGACTTGCCCGTTTTAACGTCCAAATTGGCATTGTCGATAAAAAATATTTTGTGGGAGTGGCAAGCCCCCTAGCGGCTATTTTGGTCACCACATTTGTAATGGTACATATGGACTGGCAAGCTGAGCTGCCACGAAATACGTTGATGTTACAGATAATGGCAGCGGCGTGGGTGGTGATTGCGGGATTTTTGATGGTGAGTAATCTAAAATACTATAGCTTTAAAGAGTTTGACAAAAAACGGGTGCCTTTTGTGGCGCTTATTGTCATTATTTTTGTGTTAGGAATTGTGCTTTATAATATTCCAGCAGGACTCTTGGCGATTAGTGTGATTTATGCGTTATCGGGGATTGTAACGGCAATTTGGTCTAAGCTTAAGCGCGCTACTGCTAAGGCGTAATTTTGAAAATAAAATTGTATACTTACCGATAAAAGCATTTGGCAAACATTCAAAATACTGGCATGATAAGCACTCATCTAGTTTATCGTGCTGGCATCGATGACTAGGTGTTACGCGTGCGTATTGATGGTACGTCCCTAGTCAATTCAAGTAGGGTAAGTTCAAGGAATTGAACAATGATTACAAAGAAAAGGAAAACAACATGCAAAACAACATCATCCCAAAAACGGGTTTGGCACTGACCCCACTATTTATATCGGTTTTTTTAGCCTCACTATTGACCGCGTGTGGTAGCGATCATGATAGCAATAGCGTTACTATCGTTGAACCCGCCAAAACAGGGGTAAATACCCTACCAACTGGTAATTTATTATCCCCTTCTACCAATACAAAAAATTTCTCCGCTAACGAACTTGGTGCGTTATTTAAAGCCACCGAACCTTATTTTAGTCAAGTAAGCGAAGCGCCACGTTGTGGGGTACGCGTTGAGTACATGCACTATGACGGTAGATGTCAAAGGTAACAAAACTGACGCCACAGGGGCGGTTTTTATCCCAACAGGCACCGATGCTGCTTGTACAGGTAAACGCCCAATCGTACTCAACGGGCATGGCACCGCGACTACACAAAGCTACAACTTTG
>CALAPG010000157.1 GCA_937889485.1 uncultured Moraxella sp.
AGCAATTTATTAAGGCTATGCTGATGATAGGCGTGACAAATGGCACACGCCAAGCCATCTGCCGCATCTGCTTGCGGGCATAACTCAAGGTTTAACAGCCGCATTACCATGGCTTGTACCTGCGCCTTATCTGCCGCACCGTACCCACACACCGCTTGCTTGATTTGTCTTGCGGTATACTCCTCCACCTCAAGCTCTTGCGCCATCAACGCGGCAATTGCAGCACCCCTTGCCTGCCCAAGTTTTAGCGCTGAATCAGGATTACTTGCCATAAACACTTGCTCAATAGCAGCTGACATGGGCTCATCAGTGTATTTGCGGTAATGCGCCACAATGCGGGTAATACCTGCAAAAATACGCTTTAGGCGTTCTGGCATACGTTCAGCTTCAGTAAAAATGGTACCCGCATCCAAAAACTCTAGCCGATCATCCACTTGGCGAATAATACCGTAGCCTGTCATGCGTGAGCCTGGGTCAATCCCAATAAAAATACTCATAACATCATTTCAAATTAGAAAAAAAAGGCAATTATAACATTTCTCCCTATTTTAATTGAAAATTTGCAAAAACTGGCAAAAAACGTTTGATAGTTCGCGCATTTAACCCCATTATAGACGCAAGTTTTTTGCAAGGTACTTTGCAAGTTATTGATAAAACACTGATTGAGGATAAGCACATTCATGGGAAATATTGTCGGCATTGCAATTGTATGGTTAATTATTGAGATGCTTGTTTGGTATCTAATTGGGCAATTTGTGAGTGGCTGGTGGGTGTTTGGCTGGTTTATTATTGCAGGGTTTATCGGGTTTGCGCTCATCAAAAAAGGCATTGCCACCTTAAAACCCATGGCAGGACAAGCACAGATGGCAATGCTCAACCCTGCCATGCGCCCCCAAGAAAATACGGTAGTCAAAGCGATTGCTTTTTCAATTGCAGGCATTTTGTTGGTGTTACCAGGTATTTTAAGTGACATAGTCGCCATGCTGGTATTGTTGCCCGCGGTACAAAATAAATTTAAAGCGCTTGCCAAAGATTACGCCACCAAAAACCCCGAAAAGCTCATGCAAATGGTTTCTAGCCGCATGGGCGGCATTGATCCCTCGCAATTTGGCGGCATGGGCGGTGCTAATAGCCCCTTTGGTGGCAACAATCCATTTGGGGCAAATAGTCCGTTTGGTGGTTTTGGTAACCCCAATAACGCCAGTGGTAGTAAATTTGGCACCACCGTAGACGGCAAAGCCAAAACCGTAAACGGCAATGCCAAGCGCATCACCCGCTCTGCCAATGATGATTAAACCACCAATCAAACAAATCAAAAAAAAAGACATGCTAAGCGTGTCTTTTTTTATGTCAATGTTATACCAAAATAGGTACAAAAAAACCCGATTTGGTTTTGCAAAAAGTGTGGCAATATGATTTACTTAGGGCTATATTAAGCATGACATCATTAAAATGAGACAAACTGTTTCGATGTATAACACATAATCAGTCAATCATCGTAGCAGCTTATCGCCATCATTTTATCCCAACACCTTAATAAATAAACATGAATTAAATAAACATGGGTTAAATCAACATGGTTTAAACAAGGAGTGAATGAATGACTAATAAAGTATATGACAATGCAGCCGCTGCCCTTGAAGGCGTGATAAAAGACGGACAAACCTTAGCGGTTGGTGGGTTTGGACTGTGCGGGATTCCTGAAGCGCTGATTTTAGCCTTGCGCAACAGCGGTGTAAAAGACTTAACCTGTATCAGCAACAACGCAGGCGTTGATGGCTTTGGCTTAGGACTGCTACTTGAAACACGCCAAATCAAAAAGATGATTGCCTCCTACGTGGGTGAAAACAAAGAATTTGAGCGCCAGTTTTTATCAGGTGAATTAGAAGTTGAGTTAACGCCACAAGGTACCTTGGCAGAAAAACTACGGGCAGGCGGTGCAGGGATTCCCGCATTTTTTACCGCCACGGGTGTTGGCACACAAATTGCCGAAGGCAAAGAAGCACGCGAATTTGATGGACGCACCTATATTTTGGAGCGCTCATTGGTCGCGGATGTAGCATTGGTCAAAGCGCAAAAAGCCGACAAGGCAGGCAATTTGGTGTTTAATAAAACCGCGCGTAACTTTAACCCCGATGTGGCTACCGCAGGCAAAATCACTATAGTAGAAGTCGAAGAATTGGTTGAGATAGGCAGTATTGACCCCGACCAAATTCATCTACCAGGAATTTACGTACACCGCATTGTGGTCAACAGCCAGCCAGAAAAACGCATCGAAAAAACCACCATCAAAGAACAAACTCAAGAAAACGCATAGGGAGGCAATCATGGCTTGGACACGCGAACAAATGGCACAAAGAGCAGCCAAAGAATTACAAGACGGCTATTATGTCAACCTCGGTATTGGTTTGCCCACGCTGGTTGCCAATTATATCCCTGACGGCGTCAACGTTTGGCTACAATCTGAAAACGGCTTGCTCGGGATTGGCGAGTTTCCAACCGCTGACAACGTTGACCCCGATTTGATCAATGCAGGCAAACAAACCGTCACCACTGCCACAGGGGCCAGCTTTTTTTCAAGCTCACAATCTTTTGCCATGATTCGAGGCGGCAAGGTCAACTTGGCGATTTTGGGCGCAATGGAAGTGTCTGAACAGGGCGACCTTGCCAACTGGATGATTCCAGGCAAAATGGTCAAAGGCATGGGCGGTGCCATGGATTTGGTAGCGGGTGTACAGCGCGTCATTGTACTGATGGAACATACCAACAAACATGGTGAACCCAAGGTACTACCTGCTTGCACCTTGCCGTTGACAGGGCAAAAAGTGGTTAATCGCATTATTAGCGACTTGGCGATTTTAGATGTCACCGATCACGGGCTTCAATTGGTTGAATTGGCAGATGGGGTTAGTTTTGACGTGCTGCAAGCCAAGACACCCGTTCCGATCATACAAGCTTCGTCACCATAAGTGCCGCTTACAGTTTACAATCTTACCATGAGGATGGCAACTGCCGTCCTTTTTTGTGGTTACGGTTACCGTATTTGCGCGCTATACAAGGGACTTTTACTTGACAAGCATGAGGCTTTATACTAAAAGTGATTCTTTTTTAGACTTTTTATCATTGATGATGACGCCCAATTTTTCTGCTAATTTTTTTACCTTAACGGATGAAGATAATCCGCTTATTGACCGCAAATACCCCAATGACAGGCTAGTTGAGGATGATTTACCGCGCGTTGATTATATTCATTACAAAGGCATCCCTGATTTTCGCCAAGCGGCTATGCGAGTGCCGCAAAGCACCGACACCCGCGCTAGGGTAGCGCCCACACCTCAACAGACCCAGCTCCCTATCATTAGGGTGCATCACGCGCCTGCTAGCCGCTCTCAAACGCCAAAACAACCCGACATAACGCCCAAAACAGACAACCAAAGCTTGTCCTCGCGGCAGGCAGTTGCACCAGCCAACGCACCGCAAGCACTATTACAACAGCAGCAAGCCTTGGCGCAAAAACAACAAGCCGAAGAAATCGCCCAATATGAAGCCAAAGTTGCCGCCGCCCTTGCCAACCCCACCCTTCATCAAGGTTTACTTAATCAGCGTAAATCCATTCTCCAGTCGCAAGCGATTGTCAAACAACACGCCATTTTTGCCGAACTAGCCACCGACCTACAAAACATTGACTTATCCACAGCGACGCTGACCGAAACAGCTGCCTTAATCTACCAACAAGCTGTTTTTGATGTAAGAACATTTGAGGCAGACAACAGCCGTGACTTGCCCGCTTTATCCGCATCCAACCCACCCATCACCGCGCCAATGTCCGCCAAGCCTCAACACGCGGTGCCGCTTATTGAGCAGTTTGCCAACGAGGGTGTCAGCGATGCCATGTTACGTCAGGCACTGTGGCTATTTGAGGGCAATGCCGCACTTGGCATAACCCAAGATAGTGAACAGGCGCTGGCACTGCTACAAGCCGCCGCAAAACAGCAGGACAGTCGCGCAGAAAAACTGCTGAGCAAGCTATATTATGCTGGACACTTACTGCCACAAGATAGCACGCAAGGTGAGTTTTGGCTAGAACAAGCCGCCGCCCACGGTCATACAGAAGCCTTACGTATGACCCAAGCCATTGCCAATCTATCGGTATTGCAGCAAACAAAGCAAGCAGACAATCAGTACCTAAAACGCCTCATCTTTGGTCTCATTGCTTTATTATTGCTGATGGTGGGTGTATTAATCGGGGTAAAAACCTAGCCCATTACTACCCAACCAGCGTTATTTTATTTAACATTTATCGTTTTTTGCCAATTTTAATTTGACGTACCATTCATTGCGGCTGGGTCGGTTGCGCTTTGGTCTGTCACTACTTCCCTGTTTACTTCCTCATTATTACTGTTACTGTCATTCTCCCCATCACTGTCATCTTGACAAATATTGGGTACAAGCATCGCAAATTCATTGAGAATATAGCAAAATAGCTCAGCGGTTTTTTGGGTATCGTACAATGCAGAGTGCGCGGCGCTGCCATCAAAATCAATGCCTGCATATTTGCACGCACGGGCAAGCACGGTTTGTCCAAATGCCAATGCCGACAAAGTGACCGTATCTAATACAGAAAACTGGTGAAATTGGCTTTGGTTTTTACTATGGGTACGTTCTATCAGCGCATTTAAAAAACCCAAATCAAAGTGGGCATTATGTCCCACTAAAACCGCATGGGTACATTGCTGTGCTTTACGCACTTCATGCAAAGATTTAAAAATCCGCTTTAATGCACTGCGTTCATCTTCCGCCATTGCTACACGCATAGGGTTAAATGGATCAATCCCAATA
>CALAPG010000158.1 GCA_937889485.1 uncultured Moraxella sp.
GCACCCAGCCGATGACCGACCGCGGTGAAGCGCATATTTTGGAGCATACCAGTCTGTGTGGCTCAGAAAAATATCCTGTACGTGACCCGTTTTTTAGCATGATTAAGCGCTCGCTTAATACCTTTATGAATGCGTTTACCGCAGCGGATTGGACGGCGTATCCGTTTGCCACCCAAAATCGCCAAGATTATTTTAACCTGCTGTCGGTGTATTTGGATGCCACGTTTTTTCCAAACCTTGACCCTTTAGATTTTGCCCAAGAAGGGATTCGCGTGGAGCTTGATGACCACGGCAAACCGCAGTATAAGGGCATTGTGTTTAACGAGATGAAAGGGGCGATGAGTGGCGAGATTGACCAGCTGTATCATAGTTTGGCGCGTCATCTGTTTCCCACCACCACGTATCATTACAATTCTGGCGGTGAGCCTGCTGCCATTACCGAATTGACCCATGCTGATTTGGTCAAGTTTCATCATAGCCACTATCACCCAAGCAATGCGGTGGTGATGAGTTTTGGCAATATCCCTGTAGCAGAGACCCAAGCGCGTATCCATGACGATGCGCTCGCGGTGGTAGGCAAAGCCTTTGGCAAGGGGCAAAAACACGCGTCACGGTTGGAGCAGGCGTTAAGCGCACCTGTGGCGGTGACGGAGCGCTACCATGTGGATAGCGTCAAGCCCAAACAAACCCATCATGTCATGGCGTGGTTATTGCCGTCTATTTTGGATGGTAAGCAGCGCCTTGCCATGCGTTTATTAGAAGGCGTTTTGGTGGAACACGCAGGTTCGCCGCTTCGGGCATACCTAGATAGCCATCCGCTGGCATCTGCCCCAACGCCGCTACTAGGACTAGATGATAGCCACTATCAGATGGTGTTTTATGCAGGGGTGCGCGGCTCTGAGCCTGAGCATGGCGATGCCATTGAGCAAGGGATTTTGGACTTACTCAAACAAGTGGCAGACCAGCCTGTGGACAGTGAAGCCATTGAGACCATTTTGCACCAAATTGAGATTGACCAGCGTCACGTGGGCGGCGATAGTATGCCGTACGGGCTTAATTTGATGCTTGAAGGCTTTAGCACCGCCATCCATGATGGCAACCCAATGCACGTATGGGATATTGATGAAAACCTACAATGGCTGCGTGAGCAAGTCCAACACCCTGATTTTATTGCCAATTTAATCCGCACCCATTTGCTAGACAATCCGCACCGAGTGCGCTTGACGCTTGTCCCAGACGCAAGCCTCGCCAAGCAGCAAGCCAAAGCAGAGCAAGCCAAACTTGACACCATCGAAGCGGCTCTTAGCGATGACACGCGCGATGCGCTCATCAGCCAAGCCCAAGCCCTTGCCAAACGCCAAGCCACGCCCGATGATGTGGATTTATTGCCCAAAGTGGGGCTGGCGGATATTCCTGCCGAGATTCAGTTTAAGACAGGGCGCAAGGTGGCTATCACCTTACAAGGTCTGCCAAGCACCCT
Organism: uncultured Moraxella sp.; assembly: GCA_937889485.1. Taxonomy (GTDB): domain Bacteria; phylum Pseudomonadota; class Gammaproteobacteria; order Pseudomonadales; family Moraxellaceae; genus Faucicola. Next base: position 1,481 of record CALAPG010000158.1, read on the forward strand.
GTATGAGTATGAAGCAGGCACCAATGGGCTGTATTATTATCAAGTGATTATTCCTCTTGATGGGCATGACGCCATCATCAATCACCCTGATTTGCCAACGTATCTCACACTCATCAGCGAAGTAGGCACTCTCAAACACAATGCGCTTGAATTCCAAGCCCTGCAAGCACGCCATTCTAGCGGCGTGACCGTGCGGGTCAGCCAGCGCACATCGCCTGACAACCCCGAAAAAATGGATAGCTTTTTGGTGGTGGCAACGCGTTCATTGTCACGCAAGTTAGAGGCGATTGATTTACTCAAACAAGTGGTGGATGACACTATTTTTACAGAATACGCACGCATTGAAGAGCTACTCACCCAAAAACAAATGGGCTGGCAATCGCGCCTAGCAGGGGCAGGTCATGCCTACGCCATGCAAACGGCGAGCCGCAATACCAGCAAAATCGCGCGCCTAGAATACGTGCGCGGTGGTTTGCCTGCGCTCAATGACTTAACACAGTTTTTGCAACAAGCCGAGCAAGATAGCAGTGCGTGGCAACAGCTTGGCGAGCGCTTGGCAGCCTTACACGCTTATATCAAAGCCTTGCCCAAACAAGCCTTGATTATCGCCGAAACTGAAACCTTGCCAACCCTAACCCAAGCCATTAGCGACAGCTGGCAACAGCCGACAACGCTGCCGACCACCCTGTTGGCGGCATCGCCCATCACTACCGATAGCGGTGATATTGCGTGGCTGGCACAAACCAACGTGTTTCATCATGCCCTAGTGTTCACTGCCGTGCCAACTGACCACGCCGATGCCCCTGCCTTGATGGTGCTATCTGGGGTGCTACGCAACAACTACTTGCATCGCACCATTCGTGAGCAAGGCGGTGCGTATGGCGGCGGTGCTAGCTATGACAGCAATGCGTGTGCGTTTAAGTTTTATAGCTACCGTGACCCACGAGACCAAGCCACGTTTGATGATTTCTTGGCAAGTATTGATTGGTTATTGGCACAAACTGCCAGTGACAAAACCGATGCGTGGCTAGAAGAAGCGATTTTGGGTTTGATGGCAGGGATGGATAAGCCTGCAAGCCCTGCTGGCGAAGCGGTCAAGGCGCTATTTGCCGAGCTGCATGGGCGCGGCAAAGATTGGCAGCAAGCCATGCGCGCCAAAATTTTGGCGGTGACACTTGATGACTTGCAGCGCGTGGCAACCACTTATCTTAAAGACAAGCCATTCACTCGTGCCAGCCTTGCACCGTTTGATAAAGCTGAACTCATGCAAAAAATGGGGTTTAAAGTGGAAAAAGTTGCCTAACCTAACCGATTAAAAAAACGCCCTAAGCTAAGTTAGGGCGTTTTTTTATGCTATTACCGCTGGTCTGATGCGGGCTGATTTTACTCTCAAACCACCACCAATTCAATGCTGCCCAGTCCATCAATTTGCGCAAGCATTTTATCGCCTTTGACCACCGCGCCCACCCCCGCTGGCGTCCCCGTAAAAATCAAATCGCCTGCCTTAAGCTCAAAGAGTTCTGATAAGTTAGCAATGGTCTCTGCCACATTCCAAATCAACTGATTGATATTGCCTTGTTGTTTGGGTTCGCCATTGACAGACAGCGAAATAGCCGCATTTTGTATATCGACAGTAGCCACAGGATAAATCTCTCCGATGGGGGCAGCATAATCAAACGCTTTGCCAATCTCCCACGGGCGACCGTTTTGTTTCATCGCGTTTTGCAAATCGCGGCGAGTCATATCCAGTCCCACTGCATAGCCAAAAATCAGGTCTTTGGCTTGTTCGGCGCTAAGATTTGCCCCATCTTGCCCAATCGCTACCACCAGCTCCACTTCATAATGTAGATTTTGGGTTTTGGGTGGATACGGTAAATCATTTACTTTATTCGGTGATACAGGGATTATCGACTGAGCATCGTTGGCTTTACAAAAGAAAAATGGCGGCTCACGCGTTGGGTCGCTGCCCATTTCTCTCGCATGGTCAGCATAGTTACGCCCCACACAGTAGACGCGGCGCACAGGAAAAAATTGGTCGGTATTATGGATGGGCAAACCCACCACCGACATGGGTGGAAAAATATAGTGCATCATTTATTCTGCCTGTAGGGTTTGATTTTGTATAGTGGGCTGGGTGGTGGTTTCGTTTGCTTCGTTTGCTTCTTTTTCTGCTTGGATAGAATTGTTAGAGATTTTTTCTGGGCTCAGGGTGGGCTGCCACGCTTGCAAAAATTTTGCATGACGTAGGCTACCGTCATCATGATGGATACTTTGCAAATAGTCTTTGGTCAAATTTTCCCACTGCTGGCTCTGCTCGGCTGAGAATTGCCCTGTCAGCCGCTGATAGCGTAAAAAAATCAGCCACGTGTTGAGCACATCGCTTTCGCAGTAGTTGGTGAGCTTATCCCACGCGCCTGCCTGCACCATCGGCACCACATCATAGCCATCAAGGTCTTGCTTGCCTGCAAAACCGCACATGGATGCCACGACATCGAGTTTTTGTGAGGTGCTACTCATGGCAAGTTTCACCATCAAATCGGTATGGCGGTCGTGGTAGCGGTTGATGTAGTTGTTGTATTTCATCTCGCCTGTTTGGCTAAATAGCTTGGGCGCGGTCAGTCCATGCTGCAGCGCGCGATACACCATGACGGGGATGTCAAAGCCTTTACCATTCCAGCTGACTAGCAGCGGATTTTTTTCAATGGCGTTAAAAAAGGTTTGTATCATCTGTGCTTCACTGTGGTCTGCAAGCGATAAGGATTTGAGGGTGATGTTGCCATTTGCCACCCACAGCACCGATAGGCAAGCCACTTGGTGCAAGGGCAGCGGCATAAATGGGTGCCCAACATCGTGCTCACGCAGTGCCATGAGTTTGGTCATGGCATCGCTATCGGATAAATCTGCTAACTCAGGGTACAGGCGTTTGCCTGTGGTGACATCGGGGATGGTTTCGATATCAAATACTAAAATCGGTAGGGTATTTGCCATGTGACTTCCTTGTAGTGTGAGCCAATGTTAGCCAGTGTTAGCCTATAGATGCGTCATCTTTGACGCCATACAAGCCTGTTGAAAGATACCTATCGCCGCGGTCACAGACAATAAAAGCAATCACGGCATCAGGGTGGTCTTTGGCAATCTGATAGGCTGCCCATGCCGCCCCGCCTGAGGATACCCCTGCAAACACCCCTTCTTCCTTGGCAAGTTTACGCATAAATACTTCGGCATCGTGCTGGTCGATATCCATGATGGTATCCACCCAACTTGGCTCAAAAATCTTGGGCAAATACTCTGGGCTCCAGCGGCGAATCCCTGCAATGTTCGCGCCTTCAGCAGGTTGTAGCCCAACAATCTGCACGTTGGGGTTTTGTTCTTTTAGATAGCTTGCCACGCCCATGATGGTGCCTGTGGTGCCCATTGAGCTGATAAAATGGGTAATTTTGCCGTCTGTCTGCTGCCAAATTTCAGGGCCTGTGGTGAGATAATGGGCGCGTTTGTTGTCGGGGTTATTAAACTGGTCAAGTACCAAGCCCTTGCCTGCTGCTTGCATCTGCTGCGCCAAGTCACGCGCCACCTCCATGTTGTCAACTTCAATCAGCGTTGCCCCATACGCTGCCATCGCGTCTTTGCGCTCTTGGGTAGAATTGCTGGGCATGATAAGGGTCATGGCATAGCCGCGCATAGCTGCCACCATGGCAAGGGCGATGCCTGTGTTGCCACTGGTGGCTTCTATCAAGGTATCACCTGATTTGATACTGCCACGCTGCTCGGCTTGATAAATCATGTTAAAGGCGGCGCGGTCTTTGACTGAGCCTGCGGGGTTATTGCCTTCTAATTTTGCCAAAATGGTGGCACGACTGGGTGAAAACCGTGCCAATCGCAC
>CALAPG010000159.1 GCA_937889485.1 uncultured Moraxella sp.
CCACCGCTGGCACAAATTTCATATCGCCTGCATGCTGAAAGTTACTCATAATATAGGTAAAACCATTGATTTCATCCACGGCGTGTAGCCCCGTTGATTCGGCACCTGCTGGCGTGGACAGAATACGGGTAAGTTTTTTGGTATCCACATGGTACGCCCATAGGTAGTTATTGACATGATAGCCTGAGTCTTCACCAATAAATAGGGTACGCATTTTTTCAGAGAATTTTAGATTGTCTGGGCAAGAAATTTTGTCAATATGTGACGTGTTGCCTAGTGCGTCTTTGACAATGTCTTCCCCTGCTAATCCTTCAGGTACGTACATGCGGGTGGATACCCATTCTGAGTTAATCATTTTGCCATTGTTGTCTTTTTGACCACCTTTTAGCTCATGGGCGTAGACTGCGCCTGATTTTAGCTGAGCCACTTTGACATCGTATTCGCCCGTGGTCATGGATTTTTCAATGCGTGACATGGCAGAATAGGCGATTTTATCTTTGATATTCACCGTGGTGCCTTCCATTTTGGTAAATGCCATCGAAGCGCCTTGCAGGGCAGCATAACGGTGGGTTTCCAAAAATGCCGCAGCTTGTTTTAGTTTATCGGCAGGCAATTTGCTGTTGGTGGCAAGTTTGACCCAGTTGGGGCTGCCATCCAAGCCAATCTTTTTATAGGATGTGTCATTGGGGTCAGTAAATTTGACGTCCATCATATCGGTGGGTGCTACCAAATTGGCTAAGGCTTCAATCTCAGCACTGGTAGCATGCCCTAGATGAATCCAGCTGATACCAAACTCACTGTCTTTAGCCAATCCACCTTGAGCCGATATTTGGTTGACTTTGGCAACATACAGATTACCTGCCGATAAGTCCTTTTCTTGATCCGCCACAAACATAAATAGTCCGCCGTTGGTAAAATCATCGCCCATTAAGGCAGTGCGATTGTCAGGCATGACTTGGATCAGTTCGTGAGAGATGCGTCCAAGGTTATAATGTTTTTTGACAAAGCCCGTGCCATCAGCATTGACAAATACTTCGGGCATATGCCCATAGTGGTACGGATTGGCTTTGGTTTCGTCGCCATAGAGATTTTTACTAAATGCTCTAAAATTGGCATCATTTTTGGCAATAAAGGCGTCAGGTTCGTATTCTTCAGAGGATAAATGGCTATTCCAAGGCGATAATGACGCGCCGCACGTAATCCATAAACCATGGGCTTTTGAAGTGTCCACATTGTGGTATTTCACCACGTTTAATTCGCCTGTTTTGGGGTTTTGATCCAAGGTAATAATGGCGATGGGCGATGGCAGTAAGCCATACATATTGCTACCTAATAAGTTTTTGGTGGTGTACTCAAACTGCACCACCGCAAACACCGTGTTGCCTTGCACGCCTGCCACGCGCGCCCCTTTGACCGTCAGCAGCGATGAGCCGTCTGGACAATCAGAAAAAAACTGGCGGCTAGAGGCAAGCACTGAATTATCCATGATGGGCTGATTATTGATATCAAAATAGCCCCCTGCAATAATTTCTTTGCCCGTCAAATCTTGCAACTTATCCCCTGTTTTAAAAAACGGCTGATACGCTAATTTATAATTTTTTGTGGTATTGTCGGTAAAAGTGGCTTTGAGTTCAGATGCCACATACACTGTTGCCATATTGGCAGGGTTTGACAAATCAGGGGCTGGCATACCCAAAAACTCAACCGACTTAATCGGGGTTGTGGTGTGGTCTAAAAACCCATTGTCACGGTTAGAATTGCCAGAATATTGATTACTACTATCATTACTATCGCTACCACAACCCGTCAGTAACGTAGCAGCAGAGCCTGCCGCCAGTGGTAACGCGGGCACGCCCGCTAAAAAACGAATAACCTTGCGGCGGCTCAATGATGGACTAAAAGAATGTGAGACACTCATGGCAAAATTCCTTGACTATGATATTAATTTTATTAGAAATAATGGCTAAAAAACAAAGCTTAGATAAAAAGCAGTAACAATCATGCCCCGTATGTTAGACGGGTTATATGACAAACCCTTGACCAGATGATGACAAAACCATGACATTGCCACCCCAAGGCACAGGCAACAATATGATTAGACACACTTTATTATTGATTGAAAAAATGCTATGATTTTGCCATTTTTATTGTGATTGTTTTTACTAAAAAACGGTCAGTCATGATGGTTTTTTAATCTACCACAGTAGGCGTGGTGGTCTGATCCAAAGGGTAAGTCAATGAGTGAGCCAAAAATGCAACAACCTCGCGTGCTAATGATGGCAGCAGGGACGGGCGGGCATGTATTTCCAGCCATTGCAGTGGCTCAGGCGCTACAAAAATCAGGCGCAGAGGTTCATTGGTTGGGCACGTTGACGGGCATGGAAAACGACCTACTACAAAACTATGATTTTATCTATCATGCCATTGGTATGCAGGGGCTCAGAGGCAACGGTCTCAAACGCCTGCTTCAAGCGCCCACCACCTTACTCAAAGCCACATTAGCCACCATCAAAATCATCCAAAGTAACCACATTGATATTGTGGTGGGTTTTGGCGGCTATGTCACCGCGCCAGGTGGTTTGGCTGCCAAGATTTGTAAAAAACCCATCGTAATACACGAGCAAAACGCCATTGTGGGTATGAGCAACCGCTACCTATCAAAACTCGCCAATCAAGTATTACAAGCCTTTCCCAATACCTTTACTGAGGTGCCCACGAGCAAAGTGGTGACAGTGGGCAATCCTGTGCGCGATGCCATTGTACAAGTGGCGCCACCCAACCAACGTATTCATCTTGATGACCCAAGTCCGCTAAAACTGCTAGTGATTGGTGGCTCGCTTGGCGCCCAAGCGCTTAATAACAGCATTGCACCCACCCTCAAAAAACTTGAGAACCTGCCTGCGGCGGCGGCTTGGCAGGTACGCCACCAATGCGGCAAAAACAACCTACAAGATACCCAAGCGGTATATGACCAAGCAGACCTACAAAATACCCCTTACGAAATTTTGCCGTTTGTACAAGATATGGCAGCCGCCTATGCCTGGGCGGACGTGATTGTATGCCGAGCAGGGGCTTTGACGGTTACCGAAGTTGCCACGGTGGGTCTGCCTGCGGTGTTTGTGCCACTGCCACACGCTGTAGATGATCACCAAACCGCCAATGCCAAGACGCTATCACAGCAGCAAGCCGCATTTTTACTGCCGCAAAAAGACCTAAATGCCGATAGTTTATGCCAAATTTTAAGTGGGCTAGACCGCCAAAAATTGCTAGCCATGGCACAAAAAGCGCGCGAATTTGCCAATCCCACAGCGACCCAACATGCCGCCCAGATTGTGCTTGACCAGCTTAATCGTTCTTAGCAGCGTATCTTGTGTGATTTTTTCTTTATATGTTATCAAATTTAATTGTTATTAAACTAACCTGTTATAAAAATAGTCAGTCACCATCAATTGAGCCAACCTATGTCAAAACCAGCCAAATCAACCGTTCCTGTTGCCACCACCCCTGATATGCCTACCAAAACCAAGCAATTTGCCAAGCGGTTTGTTGAAATTCCAGAAATGCGCCGTATCAGTCATGTGCATTTTGTGGGTATTGGGGGCGCAGGAATGTGTGGTATAGCCGAGGTGATACACAACCATGGCTATACAGTCAGTGGCTCAGACATCAAAGAAAGCCCCGTCACAGCGCGTTTGGTGCAAATGGGGATTCAAGTGTTTATTGGGCATGATTCCAAAAACATCAGTGAAGCGGATGTGGTGGTGGTGTCTTCTGCCATTGACCGTGCCAACCCAGAGATACAAGCCGCGCTTACTGCGCGTATGCCAGTAGTGCGCCGCGCTGATATGCTAGGTGAGCTTATGCGCTATCGCCACGGCATTGCGGTGGCGGGCGCCCATGGTAAAACCACCACCACAAGCTTACTCACCATGATTTTGACCGAAGCAGGTCTTGACCCTACCTATGTCATTGGCGGTAAACTCAATGCCTCAGGCAAAAATGCCTCATTAGGAGAAAGCCGTTATTTGGTAGCAGAAGCCGATGAATCAGACGCATCGTTTTTATCCTTACGCCCCATGGCAGCCATTGTCACCAACATTGACCAAGACCATATGGAAACTTATGGCGGTAGTTTTGATAAGCTCAAAGCCGCGTATGTGCAGTTTTTACAAAACATGCCGTTTTATGGTTTGGCAGTATTGTGTGGGGATGACAAAGAGTTGTACGGCTTGATTGACAGTATTGCCCGCCCCGTTCTTACTTATGGGCTTGAAAAACACAATGATGTCCAAGCCATTGACGTGGTGGCAGACGGTACCAAAACCCACTTTACCGTGCTACGAAAAGACCGGGAGCCGCTTGCCATTACCTTAAACATTCCTGGTATTCACAATGTGTATAATGCCTTAGCTGCCATTACCATTGCCACCGATGAGTGCGTGAGTGATGATGCCATCTGCCGCGCCGTCGAAAAATTTGCAGGGGTTGGCAGACGTTTTGAGAACAACGGCAACTATGCCCTCAAAGACGGCACTGGTGACGTGCTATTAATCGATGACTACGGACACCATCCCACTGAGGTGGCGATGACCATCAAAGCAGCTCGCCAAAGCTATCCTGACCGCCGCCTTGCCATGATTTTTCAGCCACACCGTTTTAGCCGTACCCGTGATTGTTTTGATGATTTTGTTGAAGTATTGTCACAAGTGGATGTGTTGATGCTGCTTGATGTGTACAGTGCAGGCGAGGCAGCCATTGAAGGCGCAGATAGCCGCAGCCTTGCCCGCACTATTCGTACGCGCGGGCAAGTTGACCCAATCATGCTGAACATTAATGACATTGAGCAAGTAGGGCAAGTGCTCAAAAGTATGCTTAAGGGCAATGATTTACTCATTACCCAAGGGGCAGGCAATGTGGGGCAGCTGTGTCTAGATTTGGCAAAAAACAAGTTGTTTTTGGCTTAATTGATGAAAAAGATTGCGTTATTATTTTTAACCGTATCTTTAGTCAAGGTGAGTAATGCAGGCACCATGGG
>CALAPG010000160.1 GCA_937889485.1 uncultured Moraxella sp.
TATATGGATGGTGCTTATCTAAGTTTGCCCGTAATGCTAGGGCGGTGGCGATAATTGGGGTCATTTGGGCTCCTTAAGGGGTTAATACTGGGATAGGAAAAGGTGAAGGCGGACGTGGGATTGCCATCGCTCGCAACAAAATAGCATCGCCTGTATCAATCGCTTGACTATAACCTTCATCTTCTAGCGATTGATTTTTGATAGGCACATATTTTTGTAGCATTAAGTAGTAATCTATCGGGAAGTCAATGTGACCTTCGGACGCACCAATTCCAACAAAATAATCTTGCATAGTGGCAATATCGCTACTTGTTAATTTATGAATTTTCATGCTGCATGGTGTTTTTGCCTCAATAGAAATATCACCAAATTTCATCCATTCATTTGACATACTGCCGCCAATGCTCAAATTCAGAGCATTAAACACATCAAGGTTTAACGTGCCGAAAGTTATATCCCCTCCGCCATTAACCTGTATGCCTAAATTCACAAAAAAGTTTTCAGTAGCCTTTCTTAAGTTTGCTGGCAACATCATGTTTGATTCATCGCAAAACAGCAAATATTGTGGCGCTGTTTCTGTGCCATCAACAATAAAACTCACCTTGCAAAAAACATTGAAGTGAGCATAGGTGTTTTCTGAATAATCAAGTCCTAAAAACTCGCCTATGTCACCATCGTATGAATACCCTGTGAAATCAATATAAGTGGCTAGGGCGTTTGCTGTATCACCGCCAGTGCCACCCGTGCTTCCCCCATCATCAGGGGAAATTACTTTCCCAACCCTTCAACATTGACCCCCTGTGAGAGTTGCACCATTGCATCCATCATACGACCTGCAACACTACCCACACCAAACTTGCTATCTGCGGTAGTCTTATCGTAGATAGCTGTTGGCAACCCATTTTCGACACTTTGCACATCATTAGTGACAATCACAATTTTATGATTTTGACCTGCCAATCCAGTGCGCTGCGTGTTGGTATTAATCTCAGTATAAGTACCTGGGGTGCGGACTTTTCCAATGCTCATCACATTATCCTTCTAAGTTAAGTTGTTGATATCACTGGCTATCGCTTGATAGCCGTGTGCTTCATCCAAGATATAATCTATCGCCACCACATCTAGCCACGGCTCATCTGTTTCATCTGCCGCGCTCGATGTCGTTGCCGTCACAATCCAGTCATACGCTAGGACGCTGACGGTTTCGTTTTGGGTGCGAGTGTTAAATAAGGTAGTGATTGATCCATCTTCTAGCGGTTCAATTGGTAGCCCCAGTCGACTACGCTCTAACGCTTGCTCTACATCGCTAATAAGCTGATAACTACCCACAGATAGCATTTTGCCAGTTTTATCAAATGCCCCTTGCCGCGCCGTCTCCTCCACCCGTTGTGAGCTTGCACCCACTAGCACCGTAAATACATACTCACGAGCCTTGCGGCGGTTGGTGGTTTGGCTTGGCGGTTTGGCTTGCTTGAATGTCACCCAAATAGCAGGGAACTGACTGACGACTTGGGCAAACTCATCAGGATTTTGCATATCAAAGTCGCCACCATACGATTTAATCTGACGCACGTTATGACCGTGTACGTCATAATAAGCTTTAATCGTGTCTTTGATACCTTGCTCAATCGCTGTGAGAATAGGCGTAGCCATTACCAACCCCCATTACCAAAAACCGTGGGGCGACCATTGGTCATCTGTGCCAAGTTAGTCGCTGCTACAGCATTGGTTGCAGTGGTGCTTGCCCCAATACCGATTTTGCCATCATTGACCTGTTTTAGGTTGCCAACCGCCAGTTGATAGCGTTTTTCGTCACGCTCACTGACACGACTCGCCCCTAGCACCACATGATAGCGAGCGATGTCGCACGCCATCATCTGCACAAAAGGTGATTGCAAAACCGTCGGTACGCTCATTTGCTTAGCAAGATACGCATCTACTTCCGCATTGGCGCTGTCAATTGCTGCTTGCAGTTTGATTTCATTGATTTGTCCCGTGTAGGGTGGTTCGTTGTCCGTGATTTCGGTCAAGTCTTGCACCCCAAAACGGGTAATCATGGCAGCGATGGTGGCGTAGGTAGTGGTCATGGGCTACTCGTTACGCTGTGCCTGTTGATTTATAAGCCAACTGCCAGAATGAGTAGCCAGCACCATAACGCGCTTCGATACCAAATTTATAGACACCACGGCTGAATACATCTGGGCTATTGATATCGGTCTGCTGCACAAACACTAGCTTTTTACGCTCTTGGATGATAAGTGGTTTGACAGGCATATGCTGGTCAAGTAAGTACCAAGCTTTGTCATCCTCAAGGTCATCTAACACGACCAGTTCAGCCGTACCTTTGTAGATGTTGATGCTGTTATCATCAAACTTGTCCGCAGTGAGCAGCGTTTTAGCCACGTCTTCTTGAGCAGGGGGCACGACAAGCACGGTTGGGCGTACTTTTAAGCCACGACCATCTTCATCTTTTAGGCTGCGCATGGCGGTACGGGCTTTACCATAGCTAGCTTCCGCTGCCGCACGACTGGCAACAGATAATTTAGCTGTACCGAGGTTACTGGCTTTGCCCGCTTTACCGCTGACAGTCACAGGGTGATCAGAACTAAAGAAAGGCTTACCGTCATAGCACAGGTTGGTATCACCATCGTTGAGTAGGGCAGCGACCATTTCATCAGGTAGCTGTGCACCTGACCAAGTGGCTTGTTGCACCATGTTTGAGTATTGCCCGATATTGTCATCTTCGATGTCATCACGCAGTACTTCAACGGTGGATTCAAACGGCTTATTTGGGATGGTATAGCCTTGGGCTTCGAGTTTATGGATGACTTTGTCACCAATCCACTCACGCATTTTGGGAAATTTACCCAGCCATGCAT
>CALAPG010000161.1 GCA_937889485.1 uncultured Moraxella sp.
GTGTGACTGGAGTTCAGACGTGTGCTCTTCCGATCTTTACTCACGCATTGTATGATATTATTTATCAAGATAAAGCACCGCTTGGCGTGGCGCTTAATCTGATGGAAGCGGGTTTTCGCAGTGATGTAGAATTTGTCATGCCGCATCAAGCGCCCCAAAACACTGTCCCATAACCACACCCCATAAAAACAAACACGTATTGACTTATCCTTATGGATATATTGACATAGGCATACCCATATGCATCTTATTTTAGTCCGTCATGGTGACGCAGGCGCTTATACCCTACCCGATCATGCACGCAATTTATCCCCACTTGGGACACAACAGGCAGCCATGACCGCCGCTTGGCTACAGCAGCATTACCAGCCCGATCATTTGATTGTTAGTCCTTATCATCGAGCCCAGCAAACCCTTGCCAAAATTTGTCAGGGCTTTGCTGAAGTACCGATAACCACGCTAGAGTGCATCACCCCCGATGAAGATGCCAGCACCGCCGTCAATCAATTAGGTGATTTGCCAGGCGAATGCTTGGTAGTGGTTTGTCATATGCCAATCATTGCCAAAATCGCTGGTATCCTAACGGGTGAGCCACCTGAAGCTTTTGCCTTGGCGGAAGCGCGCGTGTATGACATGGGCATTATTGCTCCCAATTTAGCGGTAGAAATAACGCGTTTTGTACCGACCTGTTAGCTTGTTACCTCGTCACTTCTAGGATAAGCATGTGATTCATATTTGGCTACCGACCCAACACGCGCCACTACGTTTGTGGCAACCCACCACCCAAACGTGGCAACACGCTGACAATTGGCAAGAACTGGCAACGTTAGCGAGTCTCCAACATACCAAGTCAAAAACGTTGCAGGCTTGTTTATACTTTCCCAGTGTTCATTTATTAAAACTACAGCCCAACCTAAGCGCGTCTCAGCTCAAAGCGCTGGGCGAAATGGGTAGACGTTATTTATTTGAAGAAATTAGTATCGGCGCGGTTGATGACTTACAAGTAAAAATACCGCCTACACCCCAAGGCAGTGAACCACCCACCTTATTTGGTCTGCATGCCACCGCGCAATCACAGTGGCTACAAGCTGCAGCATTGGTAGGTATTGAGATCGTTGGGTTGCTGCCTGATTTTAGCTTATTGCCAATTTCACCTATTTTGGCTAACGCTACCGACAGCGGCTCATTTGAGGGTTTTGAGGGTATCGCCGCGGTTTATTATGAAGACGCACACACAGCCTTACTAAGGTGGGCAGACTATCAAGGCTTGGCAATCACCACGCTGATGCTAGCACTCACCAAGATGCCACAGATTCATAATTTACACCTCATCACCCCCACGACAGTGCCTTCGCCAGACAACCTCCCAAATGGGGTGAATATTGTACAAACCTCACTTGCACCCACCCCTGTTAGCGATGTCACGCGCCATGATTTAAACTTTGCCCAAACTCACCAAGGCACCACGGTACCTGCGTATGCCAAAATTATTATGAGTTTGCTGTTTTTTGCCCTATTAACCACTTTTATTGCTGACGGCTTACGGTGGTTTTATTATGACCATGCCCAAAAACAAGCGCAAATTTTGTTATCCCAACAGTATAATCAGTGGTTTCCCAATGAAAAACTTAACACCAAACTTAGTTTGCAGCGTCAACTAGCCGACAAACTTGTCACCCAGACAGATGTTCAGCCGAGTGTTCTTAGCACCTTGGCGACTATACAGCCCATTTTACAGCAATACCAACTCACCGCTCGCCAGCTCAATTTTCAAAATAATCACCTACAACTGCAGCTCATCGGCAATGACACCCATAAACTCAATCAGGCAGTGGCGGACATCAGCCAAAAAGGTATCAAAGCAAAACTTGGTCAAATAAACAATGCCGCCCCTGCCTCAGCGGCTACGGCATCCGAGACAGCACCGCCTGCCACTACCCCATTGGCGATGATCGAGATTGATTTATAATACAAATGCGCCTTATTTTGAGATTTTTTTATGAAAACAATTCCCCATATTAGTCGCTCGCTACGCATGGGTTTATCCCCCTTACATCAAGCTTTTCAGCGTTTATCGCGCCGTGATCAATTGGCGTTGGTCATACTACTGACATTTTTATTACTAATGTTATTGGGTATGGGTGGTGTATCGCTTCACCAAAATGCCAATCATGCCCAAAAAAATTACGATACCACCATGAGCGAGGTATTTTGGCTACGCAGCCAAGCAGGCAACATAAAGCCGCCCCAAGCACAAAACATCACTAGCCCCGAAATGATTAAGCAAATTTTGACCCAGTCTGGCATTAATGAGGCGCAGGTTACCGAAAATGCCGATGGCGTCCAGCTTGTATTTCAACATTCACAGCCCAGCGTGGTGAGCAATATTTTTAACCAGCTTACCCAACAGGGCATTACCATTAGCCAGTTACAAATTTATCAAGCAACGCCCGAGCAATTCGCGGTGCAAGCGGTGGTATTGTTAAAATAGCCTAGTCAAAAACTGTATTAACAACCTCAGGTGAGACCTATTTTTAATATTAATAAAAATTTTTTTAAATTTTTCTAAAGAAAAATAAAGACATGATGACTAGAGGCGCTAAAACCGCCAAACGAAAAAAAACGCGGTAATTTTCCGCGTTTTTTGGGGATTCTGAGTTTATTTTTGTAGCCATTGACGAATTTTTTCTCGCTCGCTTGGCGTGGCTTTTAGCCATAACTGCATAAATTGGTCTAAAGTATCTGTAGAGGCTGCCGCCGCAGGTTGGCTAAGTGCAGGTTGGCTAAGTGCAGGTTGGCTAAGTGCAGGAATGGCAGCACCCGATTGACCATTTAGCGCATCAATGGTTTGTTGGTTAGCTGCCACGGCATTGCTATTGCCAAACACCCCACCTAGCGCGCTACCCATACCACTAAAAATACTGCCGCTGCCACTGTTATTGGCTTGTTGACTTGCCACAACTTGGTTGCCCCGTAATACCGCTAAGGTCGGCTGTTTGACATACGCTTTGGCGGCGGCATACGCCTCTGGCTGACCTAGCATGTCTAGACGGTAAGTTTGGTTGTCCGCAAGTTCTACAGGTAGGCTGATATTATTGGAGCGCAAAATATCATGGTTATCACCTTGTAGCTCATAAAGACGGGTATATTTTGCGGTAATAACGTGTTTACCAGGAGCAAGTTTAAAGGTAGTTTGTGGCTTTGAAAACATGCCATTTTTGACTTCTTGACCATTGATGGCAGTGACCACGGTGTTATCGCCAAGTACCAGCGTGGCTTGAGAAAAAGCAGGAGCAGATAGGGTCAAACCAGCCATTATGCTTACCGCAGCTACCAGTTGTTTATGTTTCATATGAGTTCCTAGGGTGATCTACGCTGAGGTTATAGTAACGCATTTACCTAAATTTCGGTAGGCGCCTGTTAGCTTAAAAATCTAAAAAATTCTCGTGTTCTTCAAGTTCTTCAAAGTCTGCCAATTCAAAGCTTAAAGTAAGGTGATCAATAATTTTCATGGCGTCTTGTATTTTGGCTTTGGTGACATGCGTGCGGTCTAAGTTTGAAAAAAGGGGCTGCAGCTCATTTAAAATGGCAAGCATCGCGCCAATTCGGTGCGGGCCCTCACTAAGCAGATAGTCAATAATTCGCGCATCAAAGTGCCAATGGCGCCGCTTTAGTACTGACTCCAAAATCAGTTGACGGTCTAGTTTGTCGCTGCCCGATGGTAGCTGAAAAGTGGTCGCTTTTGACAAACGCGACAACAAGTCCCGTAATTCAAAATCTAGACTTTTGACAGAAAGCCGACTGGCAAAAATCAAGGTATTGCCAAACTCTTGTGACAGATTGATAAGGTGAAACACTGCCTCTTGCCACTGGCGGTGACCTTGAATGGCATCAATGTCATCTAGCGCAATCACGGTCATATTTTCAAGTGATGATAGCACCATGGCATCCATATTGGCATGAATGAGGTCTCTTAGCGATAAATATATCACCGACTGGTTCATGTCTCGAAAAGATTCACAAATGGCATTGAGTAGGTGGGTTTTGCCTGTATCGCGTTCTCCATACAGGTATAACTGGGTGATTAAGCCCACATGCATCTGCCGAACCACATCAATGATAGATGCCCAGCCTGGACCACTAAAGTCACTAATGCTAGCAGATTGCTTTATCTTTAGATCTAGGCTTAGTTGTTGTAACATTCAAGCACTCGCAACTGGTTGGGTATCCCTTGTCAATAATCAATGAAGCTGACTTAACCGCGATTGATAAGTTCCTAAGTTCCATAGTTATACACTACATTGTGTAGGACGTGTACTA
>CALAPG010000162.1 GCA_937889485.1 uncultured Moraxella sp.
TGGATGCTGTACCCCCAGTTTTTGCATCTCATGCGCTAATACATTAAGTAACACTTCAGAATCTGAGTCGGTATTAATGTGGCGCATATCTTCGACATACAATTCTTTGGCAATCTCTTCGGCGTTGGTCAAGTTGCCATTGTGTGCCAAGGTGATACCATAGGGTGAATTGACATAAAAAGGCTGTGCTTCAGCGCTACTAGAGGTACCCGCGGTTGGATAGCGTACATGACCAATGCCTTGGTTACCAACTAAGCGCATCATATGACGCGTCATAAACACATCACGCACCATACCATTTTCTTTTCGCAAAAATAGCCGACCATCTTGACAAGTGACAATCCCTGCTGCATCTTGCCCACGATGCTGCAACATAGTTAATGCATCATACAGCATCTGATTAACAGGACTGTGAGCGGCAATACCGACGACTCCACACATATTTCACCCCTTGGTGTTTTGTCATGTCATGGCGACTAGTCCATTCATGACAGCTTAACTTAAGTAACAAATAGCCTAGAAAAAAAAGAAAAAATCGGTTTTAACATAGCACAGATTAGATGATTGCCCACCATTGGCAGCACTGCCCCTGTATTCACTGCATTTTACTTGCTTTATTTGCCGAGCTGCGCCATGCCGCTGGCTGCTGTTGTACCCATGGTGGTTGCAAGTTTTTTTGAAACTTGTTTGGCAAACGGGGCAAAAGGCAACAACGCTGGTATAATTTTAGACTGCTGCCAAAGCTCACGCGAACCCATGAGCGGCACCAAAACACTTAATAGCAACAGCATAACCAATACATTTTTGCCGCACCCAAAAATCGCACCGCCTATTTTGTCGAGCAAAGTGAGTCTAAGACCTTGCAGGGTTTTATTCATTACCCATAGTACCAACTGTAGCCCCACAATCACAAATAATGCCACGCACAAAAATGCCGCCATCATATTAAGCACAGGTGACGAGGTAAAACTTGTAAAAAACGGGGCTAACGGTTTTGCCAAATAGCTTGCCACTAACAGTGCCAATAGCCATCCAAGCATGCTTACCACAGATTTTAGTAGCCCATGATTAAACCCTTGCCACAAACCCGATACCAACACAACAAGAATAAGCACGTCTAAAACATTCATTGCAGGCAGGCTCTTATAGGCATGATAAACGACACGGGCTAATCGACCGCGGGCTTTCTAAGACGATACCCATCTATCGCCTCTACGCAAGATTGAATCAATTCTGGACCCTCATAAATGAGTCCACTATATAGCTGAACCAAATCGGCCCCTGCCTCAATTTTATTTACCGCACGTTGCCCACTGTCTATACCGCCTACACCCACTAACGCAACCGAACGTGGTAGGCGCTCCGCAAATTGCGCTAACACTT
>CALAPG010000163.1 GCA_937889485.1 uncultured Moraxella sp.
CTTGGTCAAATTCTCTGCCAACTTGGTTTCGCCCACCTTTACAATAAAATTTTGCCTTTAAAATATCCAGCGCTCGGTTAGGTTGTGTAGGTTGAAATACATAACGCCCAATCGGTCTTGCCACCAAGTCCACCAATTGCAAACCAACTGAATTGGTCATTTTTGATACGACTTTTACCTTAAAAGGCAAAACTTTGTTAAAGCGATTTTCTCCATTGCAGATTCGCAAAAACTCAAGCTCTAATTCCGTGTCTTCTTTTGCCCCCCGACTTTCTACCGCTACAAAGGTGATTTTATCTTGTTGCGATTTTTCAATCATTAATTCATACAAAGTTTCTAGGCAGTGC
This sequence comes from uncultured Moraxella sp., assembly GCA_937889485.1. Lineage (GTDB taxonomy): Bacteria > Pseudomonadota > Gammaproteobacteria > Pseudomonadales > Moraxellaceae > Faucicola. Next base: position 348 of record CALAPG010000163.1, read on the forward strand.
TTCAATGAGTAATGATAAGCATGAAGTTCTTTTATCTGTTCAGCCTTTATTTTATGTTTTTCAATGACATGGGCAATCAGAATAAAATTACTTTCCTTCATAATAAGATTTAAGTTTTCCAAAAAGGCTTGTTTTTCTTCAAATGATTTAAAAATATTAAACTCACCTTTTTCCTTGCGAATTTCATGCTCATGTAAAATCACAAAATCATGCCTAAAAGTATCAAATTTTAGCTTTTGCACTTTTGTAACAACTTGAGTGAGATAATGTTTTTTATAAAATACGCAAAATGCTAAAACAAAAATAGGATAGTTTTTATCAATGGAAGTTAAACTATGATCGCCACTTTCATCGACATACACCATAAAATCACTAAATTGTTGCATTCGTACACTGTTTAATATTGTTTAATAGCATCACTATTATATACAATCGTCAAAAAGACATTAAAGATATTGTGTTTACACTCGTACACTATTTTTGCTAAACTTTCACAAGTTTTTATCAAAAAATTAGAGCATAACAATGACTAAAAGACCCCGCTATAATGAACGCCCCGACCATCAGCGTATTGTCATCACTGGTATGGGGGCGATTACCCCTCTTGGGCTAGATGTGGATAGCACTTGGCAGCGGCTTATTCAAGGTGAAAGTGGCATTAAACCCATCACTCACTTTGAGGCTAGCGAATACCGTGCCCAAATTGCAGGTACCGTAGAGGGCTTCGATATCAGCCAATATATGAGTGCCAAAGATGCGCGCCGTTATGATACCTTTGTCCAATACGGGGTAGCGGCGGCGGCGCAAGCTTTGCAGCAAGCAGGCTTTATCAGTGATCTACAAGCCAGTCCTGTGACAGGCGTGGATCCTAACAGAATTGGGGTACTGATTGGTTCGGGGATTGGCGGTATTACTACGATTGAAGAAAATACGCTCAAACTGAATCAAGATAGCCCGCGTAAGATTTCACCGTTTTTTGTGCCTTCTGCCATTGTCAATATGGCAGCAGGTCAGGTGGCGATTCGCCATGGTCTCAAAGGGCTTAATCTTGCCACCGCCACAGCCTGCACCACAGCTACCCATGCCATTGGTTTGTCGGCACGGCTAATTGCGTATGGCGATGCCGATGTGATTGTGGCAGGCGGCTGCGAAAAAGCCTCTAGCCAGTTAGGGATTGGCGGGTTCTCTGCCATGCAAGCGCTATCCACTCGCAATGACGCTCCCACCCAAGCTAGCCGCCCATTTGATAAAGACCGTGATGGCTTTGTGCTAGGGGATGGGGCAGGCGTGTTGGTACTTGAAAGCCTAGCCCATGCCAAAGCGCGTGGGGCGACAATTCTGGCAGAATTGGTTGGGTTTGGGATGAGTGATGATGCTAGTCACATTACTGCCCCACCCGACAATGGCGAAGGCGCCGCGGCGGCGATGCAAAATGCCATTACGGATGCAGGCATTGCTGCAAACGAAGTCGGCTATATCAATGCCCATGGTACTAGCACCCCTGCAGGGGATGTGGCTGAAAGCCGTGCCATTGAGACGGTACTTGGTCATAGCGTGTCGGTCAGTTCCACCAAATCAATGACAGGGCATTTACTGGGTGCAGCCGGCGGGATTGAGGCAATTTTTACTATCAAAGCCCTCCAGCAACAAGTATTGCCACCCACCATAAATCTTGATAACCCCGACCCAAATTGCAATCTTGACTATGTGCCGCACACCGCACGTCAGGTAGCTAACCTTAATTTTGCCATTTCTAATAGTTTTGGGTTTGGCGGCACCAACGGCTCGTTATTATTTGCAAAATGGCAAGGGTGATAAGTAGCTTAGGGCGCAAAAAATTTTGTCTTTTTGAAAACGGCTATTGCTATCTAGCCGTTTTTTGCGTTAAATGAGATGGTAAGATTTTATCATTATAACCATTGGATTGTCGTCATGTCAGGATTTGCCTTTTCTCATCAGTTTTCAAAACGGTGGCTGACCACCCCAACCCCCGTCAAACATGCCATTATTCAAGAATTAGATGATATTGCCGAACTGCTGCAGCCTGAGACCGACCTAGACAGCTATCAGTTTAGCGTACCCAATCTGCATGAAACTATTGAGAACTTACTTGCCATTGAGCGGGCACGACAAGAAGAAGAACTCGCCAAAGAACAGCAGCGCTTGGAGCAAGAAAAATTGGAAAGAGAACGATTGGAAGCCGAGCGTCTTGAACAAGCGCGTATCGAGCAAGAAAGACTAGAAGCAGAACGTATTGAGCAAGAACGCTTACAAGCTGAACAGCAAGCGCAAGCAGAACTTGTTGCAGAACAGGAGCGATTACAACTTGAACGCCAAGCACAGGATGATGAAGCCATTGCTGCGCTTGAGCAAGAACGCGCCATCGCCAAACAAGCTTACCTTGCAAAACAGCCACAATTGGCAAAACAGGCAAATCTTGCTCAACAAGCCATCCAATTCTCGACTAGCTCAATCAATTTTGCGACGGATGACACAGATGACTTAGCTAACTGGCAAACTTCCAATGTCGCCATTGAACGCCATAGCGATGATACCCTTTATGCCATTGACAGCACTGCAGAACCAGTAACTGCTGAGCCAATAGCTTCAGTTGAAACCACTGAAACTAGCGAAACTACCACTCCTACCGAACTTACCAATACGGCTAGTATCCCTGTCACCATACCGCCAGACCTTGAACAAATCAAACAGGATATCGTCATACAACTACAAAGCTATATCGACAACTATCTGCTAGAATCGATGACCTTTATGAATGAAGATTTGCATAAATGGCTGAAAACTGAAGTAGAAAAACAGCTCAATGAACGTCTTTCTCAAACCGATTAAACTGAAACTTTGGGCATGATATCATTGGATAGTCCATGACATTGACGAGCTTTGCGACATTGCTCGTCACCCACTTGCACCGATTGGCAGGTACTTGAGCGTTTATCATAAATTTGACAAGCCACTTGCTTGCCTACATCACCCACCAAGGCGATACATTTGACTGGTTTTGACTCAGTGCCTTTCATACAAGTGTAGAAGTCATTAACTTTGACGGTCATGTCTTGGGGGATACCGAGACTTTCGCCTTCTGCCCAATAAAAAGACACTCGAAAAGCGGCACAGCACGCCCCGCAACCCATACAAATATCACTGTCTGACGTGTGCTGTAAATTAACAAAACTTTCTATCATTACTACAATGCCGTGTCGTTATCCTTGTTAAGGAAAGCCGATATTTTAATATAAAAACGTCAAAAGTTTAATATCACCCATGCAACACTTTATAAATGGTATTTGCCATCACTTTACCAATGCCATTGACCTGCCCGATTTCATCTTGTGACGCGCCTAGTAGCTGCTGTAGCCCACCAAAATGGTTGAGCAGCTCGCGGCGACGTTTTTCGCCAAGCCCAGGGATTGCCTCAAGTACCGAGCTACTGCGGCGTTTGTCGCGTTTTTTGCGGTGGGCGGTGATGGCAAAACGGTGCGCCTCGTCACGGATGTGCATGATTAGGTGCAGCGCTTTACTATCTGCAGGCAAATCCAGCGGTTCACGGTCAATAAAATGCAGCACTTCCAGCCCTGCCTTACGCCCTTCACCTTTTGCCACGCCCACCAATAAGGTCTGGTTTAAAATCCCCAACTCAGTGAGCACGTCTTTTGCCATCGCAAGCTGTCCTTTGCCGCCATCAATGAGCAGTAAATCAGGCAGCGGCTGTTTGCTGTAGCGTCTTGTCAATACTTGTTTCATCGCAGCGTAGTCGTCACCGCCTGTGATGCCGTGTATGGCATATTGGCGGTAGTCGCGCTTACGCAGTCCGCCTTGGTCAGCCACCACGCAGCTAGCAATAGTCGCCTCGCCCATGGTGTGCGAGATATCAAAGCATTCGATACGGTCAAGTGAGTTGCCTTGTAGGGCGTCTTTTAATACGCTATCAAGGGCGGCAAACCGCGATTTGACCTCAAGGTAATCGCCTAATTTGGTGTGAAGGGCATTGTTGGCATTCATTTGGGCAAGGGTGAGCCACTCGGCGCGCTGCTCTCTGACTTTGGTTTTTAGGGTGACTTTTTTGCCAAAGGTTTCGCTCAAGGCTTCGGTGATGGCGGTTTGGTCGGGCAATTCATGGCTTAGGATAATCTCGTTAGGCAAGTCATCACTGACTTGAAAATAAAACGAGCTGACAAATTCTGATAGATTGTCGGCGGTGTCATTGTCGCTATCCACATCGGGAAAGTAATTGTTGCCGCCCAAAACTTGCCCGTTACGCACGTTCATCACGTGCACGCAGCTGATACCTGCTTGGCTGGCAATGGCAATGATATCGGCTTCACCTTTGACGGTATACACCGCTTGTTTGGCTTGCACCTCGCGCAGCATGGCAAGCTGGTCGCGGTACAAGGCGGCTTGCTCAAAGTTCATGGCTTCGGCAGCTTGCTCCATTTTGCCCACCAATTTGACTTGTAAGTCCGTGCCTTCACCTTTCAAAAATCGAATGGTGTTGTTGACGTCCTCGGCATATTCCTCAGGCGATACCAAGCCCACACACGGGGCTTTGCAGCGTTTGATTTGGTATTCAAGGCAGGGTCGTTGCCGCTGGGCAAAAAAGCTATTGCTGCATTGGCGCACCATAAACATTTTTTGCATCATCAGCAAGGTTTGTTTGGCGGCGTGGGCGGATGGAAAGGGTCCAAAAAACTTGCCTTTTTGGTGTTGCCCTTTGCCGCGCCCATAGGCTAAGCGTGGATAAGGTTTATCCGCGGAGATAAACACGTACAGATAAGACTTGTCATCACGCAGTAGCACGTTGTACGGTGGGCGGTGCAGTTTGATAAGGTTTTGCTCTAAGAGTAGTGCTTCGGTCTCGCTACGGGTGATGATGGTGTCAATGTTGTCGATGCGCTGCACCAATGCCCGTGTTTTTGGGTGGTCGATGGTTTTGGCAAAGTAGCTGTTGACGCGATTTTTGAGTGATTTGGCTTTGCCCACGTAGATGATGTCGCCATTTTTGCCCAACATTTTATACACGCCTGGTAGGTTTGGCAGGCGTTTGATTAGGTGCGCAAGACGCTGTTTGCGCTCGGCAGTTGGGGTGGGTATTTCAATGGTGGCAGGGTCGATGCTGGGCGTTTTATTTTTGGGCATGGTCTTCTCGAACACGGGCGACTGTTGCGGTATTAATGGGGGCATGCTAGCGATTGTCAAAATCATGACGGCTTGGCAGCTGTTTGCGTAGGGGCTAGATTTGCGTTATTGCGCCAAAGCCTTGTCATGTGGCATCGGGCTGCCAACAATCGGCTATGTCACCATTTTTCGTCCGACCCACTTTTAACCCGAATAGTTTGTCCTGCAGGGCGTTTTTTGACCCAATTGATGAATTTTTGCATGTCGGTGTGCTCGGCAAGTCGCTCAACGGTGTGATAATAGCTTGAGAGTTCTTGGTTGCTAAACACCTCATGCACTTGGGCGTGGCAAGCGTGGCAGAGCATGGCGATTTCGTTTTTCATCTCATCACGGCTAAATTCTCGCTTGGTGCGCGCTTTGTCATGGCGGGATTTGGGAATTAGGTGATGCTGGGTGAGTTCAATCTCATCACGCCCACACAACTCACAAGGCGGTGATGGGTTTTTTTCGGCTAATATTTCGTCCCAAAATGCCTCATCTTCTCGCTGTTTTGATTTACCTTTTGCCATTGTTTTCTCACTTTTTGCTACAATTTATTCGCATACAATAGCATGGCTGCCTTGCCAATGGCGGTTTATTCGCCCTTTTTTTGACTTTTTATTGACCTTTTTAATCCAATTTGACGAGTATGTTATGTGGTCTTCGCGTATCCAAACTTTGCAGTCCCAAGCCAAACATCACCTTAATCCTTTTAACCATCCAAGGCTGTTGACCGCGCTATTTAACCTGTATCCGCCGTATGTGGGCGCTGGAGTTCGGGTGGAAACCATGGATTTTGCCCGTCATCATATCCGTGTGACGATGCGGCTACATAAACTTAATCAAAACATCGTGGGCACCCAGTTTGGGGGTAGCCTGTACACGATGACCGACCCGTTTATGATGATATTGCTGATGCAGGCACTGGGTAGTGATTATGTGGTGTGGGATAAGTCAGCAACCATTGATTTTGTCAAAGCAGGGACAACCGATGTGGCGGTGGATTTTGCGCTTAACCAATGCGAAATCGCTACCATCATAGACTTGGCAAGAGATGGCAAGCCCGTGTTTCGAGAATACACCGTGCAAGTGATGGATACACAAGGTGAGCTTGTGGCGACAGTCAAAAAAACCTTATATATCCGCCTGCGCGCTTTTAGCAAGTCCAAACACCAAACGCTGAGAATTTAGCCGATGGGCGTTAGTCTTTGACCGCCATGGTGATGGTATAGGTTTTGCCTTGTTTAAGTTTATCGCTATTGCCAAACACTTCGGTAAATGAGCGTTTCATAAAATCACGCAAGCCGTTGATGGTCACCACATAGAAGCGTGCGCCATGTTCCATCGCATGGTAGGCATCAAGCAAATACAGATAATGCTGCTCTTTGCTTGCCTTGGCAGGTAGATTACTCATCACTAGGCTAAATTTGCGGTGGTTATCCACATGGGCAAAGCCATTTGACAGCTGAACTTGGGCGTTATCTAAATGATTTTTTTGGCAGTTAAGTTTGGCGTATTCCACCGCCACAAAGTCTTTGTCAATGAGTAAATG
>CALAPG010000164.1 GCA_937889485.1 uncultured Moraxella sp.
TACGAGATACCACTGTGTGACTGGAGTTCAGACGTGTGCTCTTCCGATCTGCTTTATCACGATTTTTTGACTAGCATTGGAAAAATTTTCACCCGATTTGGCTTTATTATGAAATTGGTATTACCAATATTTTCAAGGAGGAAATAATGCAACATTGGCAGCAAATTTATGACCCGATGGGCAACATTTGGCTTTCAAGCGCCGTCGCCCTTATCCCTATTATCTTTTTCTTTTTGGCACTGGCTGTATTTCGCCTCAAAGGCAGTGTCGCTGGCACCATTACGGTTATTTTGGCGTTATTGGTTGCGCTATTTTTTTACCAAATGCCTGTCACTATGGCGTTGTCGGCTGCGGTTTATGGCTTTTTTTATGGGCTATGGCCAATTGCGTGGATTATCATTGGCGCGGTATTTTTGTATAAAGTCACGGTAAAAACAGGACAGTTTGATATTATTCGTGCCAGTATTTTATCAATTACCCAAGACCAACGCCTACAAATGCTATTGGTTGGCTTTGCGTTTGGTACGTTTTTGGAAGGGGCGGCTGGGTTTGGTGCGCCTGTGGCGATTACCGCAGCGCTGCTCGTGGGCTTGGGCTTTAAGCCGCTTTATGCTGCAGGTCTTTGTTTGATTGTTAATACTGCCCCTGTGGCATTTGGTGCGATGGGTATTCCTATCATCGTGGCAGGACAAGTATCTGGGGTAGAAACCCATGCTATTAGCCAGATGGTCGGTCGTCAATTGCCGTTTATTGTGCCGATTGTATTGATTTGGATTATGGCGATTATGGATGGCTGGCGCGGTGTGCGTGAGACGTTCCCTGCGATTATTGTGGGTGGCGGTTCGTTTGCTATTGCTCAGTACTTAACCTCTAACTATATTGGACCTGAGCTACCTGATATCACCGCGGCGATTGCGTCATTGGTCAGTTTGACCTTACTATTTAAAGTGTGGCAGCCAAAACATATCTTCCGTTTTGAAAACCAAGCTGATAACGATATGGCAAACGACAACGCTGCTACCCAAACCATCGAAACCCGTCAGTTTAGTGCAGGTCAAATCACCAAAGCATGGATGCCGTTTGTGATTTTGACTGCCATGGTGTCGCTATGGAGTATCAAACCTTTCAAAGACTTGTTTGTAAAAGGTAAAGATGGTCAGCCAGACGGTGCCTTGGTGGATATGGTTGTTAGCATTAAAGTGCCTTTTTTACACAACGTGGTACAAAAAATGCCGCCTGTGGTTACCAAAATTACTGACTATGCCGCAGTGTATAAATTTGACTGGTTCTCAGCGACAGGTACCGCGATTATTTTGGCAGCCATTATTTCGATTGTGATGCTAAAAATGCGTCCAAAAGATGCGGTGGCAACCTTTGGTGAAACCTTAAAAGAGCTTAAAACCCCGATTTATTCTATCGGTATGGTATTGGCATTTGCCTTTATTGCCAATTATTCAGGGTTGTCAGCCACGTTGGCATTGGCACTGGCGCACACAGGTAAAGCCTTTACTTTCTTCTCACCGTTCTTGGGCTGGCTTGGCGTATTTTTGACAGGCTCAGACACCTCGGCCAATGCGTTGTTTGCCGCACTGCAAGCCACCACAGCACAGCAAATTGGCGTGCCAGAAGTGCTATTGGTTGCTGCTAACACCTCAGGCGGTGTGACAGGTAAGATGATTTCACCGCAGTCGATTGCCATTGCCTGTGCTGCTACAGGGTTGGTGGGTAAAGAGTCGGACTTGTTTCGCTTTACTGTAAAACATAGTATTATTTTTACCATTATGATGGGCGTACTGATTACTTTACAAGCATACGTACTGCCTTGGATGATTCCTAATTAATGGTCAAAAAAACAGGTGCGCAATGAAAGTAGCAACACAGGTCATCGAACAATTAATCTGGCTTATTGATAACAATGGGCTACAAGATGGTGACCGCCTACCTTCAGAGCGCCAACTGTGTCAACGCTTGGGCGTGTCCCGCACGTCCTTGCGTGAGGCGCTCCAGCACATGAATAGTCTGGGGATTGTCGAAAGCCGTACAGGGTCTGGCACCTATATCAAGGATCGTCAAAAAGCCCATCACGACCAGCCTATGGGAGTGCTAGCTGACAAATTGGCAGATAGTTTGATTGTGCAAACTTTAACGCCTTTGCTAGACCATGATTCTCGTTATCGGCTGGATGTCCAAGAAGCCAGAATCGTGCTAGAAGGCGGTACGGCTTGGTATGCCGCCCAGCGCGCTACCCCCCAAGATATTGAAAAAATTCGTTTTTATTACCAGCAGTTATCCGACAGCCAAGCGCATGGTGACACCGCGCAAGCTGCCACCGCGGATGCCAATTTTCATCTGGCGATTGCAGAAGCTTCGCACAATTTGGTGCTGATTCAAGTCATGCGTGGCGTGTTCGATTTGTTGCAATTTAACGTGGCATTAGGGCGACGCAAAGTCTATTCCG
>CALAPG010000165.1 GCA_937889485.1 uncultured Moraxella sp.
GTAATGCCTTCTTGGGCGTCAATGACTACAATGACCACATGCGCATCTTTGATGGCTTGAAGGGTTTTAACCACCGAAAATTTTTCAACTTTTTCATCAATGCGTCCGCGGCGGCGCACCCCAGCGGTATCAATGAGCACGTAGTGGCGGTTGTCGCGTTCATAGGGGATATAAATACTGTCTCTTGTGGTACCTGGCATGTCAAAAACTACAACGCGATCTTCACCTAATAGGCGATTAACCAAGGTGGATTTTCCCACGTTGGGACGACCAATAATCGCGATGCGTAGCCCTTCTGGTGCTTGCTCCTCTTCATCGTTGGTCGGCATGGTTTCGGTGACGGCTTCTAGTAGATTACCCACCCCTCGTCCATGACTGGCGGCTAGAGGAAACGGCTCGCCAAAGCCCAGGGAGAAAAATTCATGGATAGCGGCCTCATGTACGCCATCCATTTTATTGGCGGCCAAAAATACAGGCTTGCCTAGCGTATGTAGCTGCTTGGCAATAACCTCATCGGCGCCCGTAATGCCTGCGCGACCATCTACTACAAACACAATCATGTCTGCTTCATGGATCGCGGTGTGAGATTGGTGCGACATATAGTCATCAATCGTGCCATCACCATCATCCATTTCACCAATACCTCCCGTATCAATGACAATAAATGATTTTTCTTCAAAATTGGCATCACCATATTGGCGATCTCGTGTAAGTCCTGCTAGATCAGCGACCAATGCTTGACGACTGCGAGTCAACTGATTAAATAAAGTGGACTTTCCAACATTGGGACGACCAATAAGCGCAACAACTGGTTTCATAAATTTGTTTTCCGAGGGTTTCAACAGGGTTGAAATATTAAATAATTCATAAACTTAATAAACCCAACACTATCAAATATAATGCTGGGTTTGGATTAAGATGGACTGGCTAAACGATAAGATCCCTGTCTATTAGGTGGGGATAATTGACAGGGTGTTATCGCATTATACTACGTGAGTTAGTTTAGCAACTAACGATTTACTTGCCAAACACTAAATGTGCCGTGGCTACTTTGGGCAATTAGTCGCTGATTACTATACTGTAAAAGTGCGACATCGGAAGGGGTAGATTGCCTATCCACCAACGTGCCATTGGTTTTATCAAAGACATGCAAATATCCAAGGGCATCGCCTACAATGAGGTGCATGCCGCTGCTAACGGGGTTACTGAGACCACGGTAAGATAAGGCATCGGTTTGCCAGTTAATATTACCCGTCATTTTATCCATGGCAATCACGTCACCTTGTAAGGTGGTGGCGTATAATTGTGTGGCATCCACCGCCACGGATTTTAGACTAGCGAAAGGTTTTACAAAGCTTAATTGTTTTGATGCCATGTCAGCGGCTACCAATTGACCACTATAGGTGATGACATATAACATATTGCTATCAACCACGGGTGTGGCGTCTATATCCGACAAGCGTTCAATGTCGCTGCTGCCTTGACTCATACCAAATCGTTTAGACCAAAGCGGCACCCCATCATCAGTGTTTAAGGCGTGAACGCGGCCGTCTGCGGTAGAAACTAGCACGGTGCTGTCATCTAATAACACGGGCATGGCGCTGCCTCGTACACTGAGTGCAGGGTTTTGGGTGCTAAATTGCCAAATAGGTTGACCCGATTCCAAAGACAATGCACGCACATTGCCGTCATTGCCAAGCGCAATAACGCGGTTCTTGGTAATCAGAGCAGGAGCAAGGGTTGCGGTATCTAGCGGAGTTTGCCAGACGGTTTGTCCTGTGCGTCTATCAAGTGCAAGCATCACGCCCTTGTGATCTGCCACAATAACCAGACGGCTTTGGCTATCCATACTGATGCCCGATAAAAGCCTCTGTTTTAACTTGATTTGCCAGACTGGCTTGCCTTGGGGGTCAAGTGCTTGAACGGTACCGTCTGCCGTTGCATTGACATACCCTTGGTCATCAAATGCGGTTTTAAAAGCGGTAGTTTGCTGGCTTAACGCCGTTTTTTTGGCAGTAAATCCCAACGATTTGGGTAGTTTGTGCGTACCGTTTTGCCCAAGTAATGGCGTAATGACTTGTTGGGTACTGGTAAGCTTGATTAACGGTGCAGGCTGTTGGATAGCGGCGGTTTTTGAAAATTTTTGACAACCCGTAACGGATAAGGCAAGGACAACCGCCGTAGTAAGCGTAACTAAAGGAAAAGCCGTTTTATTTTTTAACGTTGTTGTGATCATAGTAATCGTTCTCAAGGGCATAAATAAAAGCGATAGGGATTGCCTAGGGTGACGCGGTAGCGGACGCTGTTGGCGCTGCGGCAGGGTTTGCGGTGGGTTGTGCTAAAATCCCGCCGCTTAAATCTGGCTGCTTGACAGTGAGACCTAGATTTTCCATTTTTAGGCGCAATATAGCACGATCTTGCTTGATGGGTTGGTTATTATTGCGTGTCTCAACCAATGCCCATGCCTTTTGATAGTAGTCTGCTGCCGCTTTTTTATCCGGCATATACAGGCGGTTATTGGAAATTTCTTCCAGATCCATCTTAGAATGGTCGATCTTTACAGGTCCC
>CALAPG010000166.1 GCA_937889485.1 uncultured Moraxella sp.
GTCTGCTGATTTACATCAAGCCCATCTGTCAAACCGTAAAAATCAAGAAATCACAGCAACCAATCTATTGGTCGCGTTAAACACACTTGCTGGTCAAGATGTTGCGGTACGTTTTTTTGGTGAGCGTTTGCCATTAAACGTTGCCAAAGTTTTGGGTTTCCATGACCAATATGGTGTTGATGTGGCAGCAAGCTTGGCCTTAGCACAAGCTTTGGTCGAAAAAGGCCTAAAAAGCACCAGCATCGACCTAGGTCAAGCGGTAAAAGCGGGCAAACAAGCTGATGCCTTTAACAATGGCGCCGAAGTGCCAGCAACAGATGTGGTCTTGTATGGCTTTGGTCGTATCGGTCGTATCTTGGCTCGCTTATTAATGAGTCGTCCCGCATCAAGCACAGGCTTACAGTTACGCGCAATTGTGGTGCGTCCTGCCGGTGACGGTGACTTGGCAAAACGTGCCTCATTGCTTGAGCGTGATAGTGTGCATGGTTGGTTCGACGGTTCAGTACAAGTTGACGAAGCAAACAAAGGCATCATCGTCAATGGTCGTTTTATCCAAGTTATCTATGCGGCTGACCCAAGCGAAGTTGATTACACCGCCTATGGTATCGACAATGCGTTAATCATTGATAACACAGGTAAATGGAAAGACGATGCCGGTCTTGGCAAGCACCTACAATCAAAAGGCGCTAAAAAAGTATTGCTTACCGCCCCTGCCTCAGGTGACATCAAAAATATCGTCTTTAATGTCAATGATGACACCATCGGCAACGACACCATCGTTTCAGCCGCCAGCTGTACCACCAATGCTATTACCCCAACGCTTAAGTTATTAAACGATAAGTATGGCATCGACAACGGTCACATGGAAACCATCCATGCCTTCACCAATGACCAAAACTTGGTAGATAATCACCATAAAGCTGAGCGCCGTGGACGTGCAGCAACGTTAAATATGGTGATGACCAGCACAGGCGCTGCCAAAGCAGTAAGTAAAGCCATTCCAGAGCTTAAAGGCAAATTATCAGGCAGCTCAGTGCGTGTGCCAACGCCCAACGTGAGCCTTGCAATTTTGAACTTAAACTTCAAAAACCCTGTTAACTCTAGCGAAGAACTCAATGCCTTTATCAAAGAGGCAAGCGAAGGCGAACAATGGCAAGCGCAAATCGCCTATTCAGACTCGGATGAAGCAGTATCAACTGACTTTGTCGGTTGTGAAAAAGTCGCAATTTGGGATGCCAAATCAACCCTAGCACAAGATAGCCGCGCTGTCATGTACCTATGGTATGATAACGAGATGGGTTATAGCACCCAAGTAATTCGCGTGGCAGAAACCATGGCAAAAAATGCCTAATTTAGCCACATTGGGTTTAGCCATATCAGGCAACTAGCCTTGCATGAAAAAAGCGTTTAGCAGCCATCTAAACGCTTTTTTTTGTCTTTAAATTGGGATATTTACCACCACCACCCAAAATATAGTGGCTCATAGAAGATAGAAGGTTAGTGAGGCTGTACCATGTCTTTAGGTTTGACCCACTCATCAAACTGGAAATCGCTCATAAGACCCAATTCCACCGCAACTTGTTTGAGGGTTTTATTTTGTCGATAAGCGGTTTTGGCAATTTTGGCGGCATTGTCATACCCCACATGGCGGTTGAGTGCGGTCACTAGCATTAAGGAGTTCTGCAAGTAGTGCTCAATTTTTTCTGGTACGGGCGAAATGCCCACGGCGCAATGCTCATTAAAACTGTAACACGCATCGCCCAAAAGCTGAATAGACTGTAGTAAGTTGTAGCCAATTACGGGCATAAACACATTTAATTCAAAATTACCTGATGCGCCTGCCATGTTAATAGTGACGTCATTGCCCATGACTTGGCATACCACCATGGTCATAGCTTCTGCTTGGGTGGGGTTGACCTTACCGGGCATGATTGAAGAGCCTGGTTCATTTTCAGGGATCGTCAGTTCGCCAAGTCCACAGCGAGGCCCAGATGCCAGCCAACGTATATCATTGGCAATTTTATTAAGGCTTACTGCCAAGGTCTTGAGAGCGCCAGAGGCAAACACCTCAGCATCGCGCCCTGCCAAGGCTTCAAACTTATTGGGCGCCGTGATGAGTGGTAGCCCTGTTAGTTGTGCCAATTGGTCGGCAACTTTGATGGCATAGTCGGGGTGGGCATTAAGACCTGTACCAACGGCAGTGCCACCCAGTGGCAATTCGCATAACCCTAACAGTGCTTGGTTCAGCCTGACTAAGGCGTGGTCTAGTTGGCTAACATAGCCGCTAAATTCTTGCCCCAGCGTCAATGGCGTGGCGTCTTGCAAATGAGTACGCCCAATTTTGACAATATGGGCAAACGCTTGGGATTTTTGATCAAGTGTGTCTTTTAACGCAGTGACCGCAGGAATTAATAGCGCTGTTATCTGCGAAGCGGCGGCGATACGAATCGCCGTAGGAAAACTATCATTGGTAGACTGGGCGTGGTTTACGTGGTCATTGGGGTGAATGGGTTGGTAGCTACCGCGGGGATTACCCGCTATTTCGTTGGCGCGATTGGCAACCACTTCATTTATGTTCATATTAGACTGTGTGCCAGAGCCTGTCTGCCATACCACTAAGGGAAACTGGTCATTGAGCTTTCCTGCTATTATCTCATCGCAGGCTTGTACAATGAAATCCCGCTGCACGGTTGTTAACCGCCCTAACTCGGTGTTGGTGATAGCGGCGGCTTTTTTGACCACTGCCATGGCATGAATAAGGGGCTTTGGTAAGGTCTCGCCACCAATTTTAAAGTTTTGGCGGCTACGCTCACTTTGCGCGCCCCAATAGGCTTGGCTAGGTACGGATACCTCGCCCATGGTGTCTTTTTCAGTACGAAAACTATGCAAATTGTGAAAGTTATGAACGGGTTCCATATTCACTCCTGTTGGTTATTGTTATGGCCATCGTTTTTTTCAAAATGGCGAGTACAGCGTTGAATTTATCAGCACTTGTTATAAAATAGGAATAATTCTCATCTATTATAATAAAACGGTTGTGGCTTTTTTACTGTCGTATTTTTATGTCATGTTACCAAAGTCCATACACGACGCACCATGCTTTTATGGCTAGGATTAGGTAAGATTTTGCTAGCAAATCCTGTAAGATAGTTATCAAAAACGATTTTGCCATCAACAGTAAGAACCTAAGGCAAAAATTTGTTATAATAGCCAACCAAATAGTTAAAGTTTATTAAAAGGAACATACATGCGATTTATTGATGAAGCAGTGGTTACTGTCAAAGCAGGGGATGGCGGTAATGGCATTGTCAGCTTTCGCCGAGAAAAATACGTCCCCAAAGGCGGCCCCGATGGCGGTGACGGCGGCAAAGGCGGTGACGTGTATGTGGTTTGTGATGACAACACCAACACGCTGGTGGATTACCGATTTACCCGCCGCTATGACGCCAAACGTGGCGAAAACGGCGGTGCAAAAAACTGCTCGGGACGGGGTGCTGATGATATTTATTTATCGGTACCGATTGGCACGACCGTGGTGGATACCGAAACAGGTGAAGTGCTTGCAGATCTCACCAAAAAAGGTCAAACGGCAATGATCGCCAAAGGCGGTGATGGCGGGCAAGGCAACACCCATTTTAAAACCTCGACCAACCAAGCGCCAAGACGCGCCACCCCAGGTTTTGCAGGTGAATTAAAAGTCCTCAAGTTTGAGCTAAAAGTGGTCGCTGATGTGGGCTTGATTGGTTTGCCAAATGCAGGCAAATCCACCTTTATTCGTCAGGTATCCGCTGCCAAACCAAAAGTAGCAAACTATCCATTTACCACGCTGGTACCCAATCTTGGGGTAGTGGATGTGGGCAGACATCGCTCATTTGTGATGGCAGATATCCCAGGGCTGATTGAAGGTGCCTCAGAAGGAGCGGGCTTGGGCATCCGCTTTTTAAAACACGTGGCGCGCACCCGTCGACTTTTGCACCTAGTCGATGTGCAGCCAATTGACGGTAGCGACCCTGTGCACAATGCGCAAGTAATTTTTAATGAATTAGAAAAATTCTCGCCTGAGCTATCCAAACTACCGCAAATCCTGATTTTAAACAAAACTGACCAAGTGCCAGAAGAAGCGCTTAACACGTTGTGTACCCACATTGTTGCAGAGCTTGGCTGGACGGGCATGGTGTTTCGCACCTCAACTTTGACAGGTGAAGGCGTGGATGCCGTGGTTTGGCACCTCATGAATGAAATTGAGCAAGAGCGCGAGCTTGAAGAACAAGATCCAGACTTTGCCGAAAGCCAGCGTCTGCGTTTTGAGCGCCTTGAAGCAGAAGTACGCGCCAATACCGAAGAACAAAAAGAAGCATACCGTGCCAAACGTAAAGCCGAACGTGAAGGGCGATTGGCGGATATGGATGATGATGACGATTTTGATGAGGACGACGTCGAAATCATCTACGCCCCTTAAAGACGCTTCAATAACCCAAAGCCCTATATAAAAGCCTATATAACGATATATAGGCTTTTTTAGTTAGCCCAAATGGCGGCTGAGGTCTGATGGTAAAGATGTTATCAACACAGATGCTTAAAAATAAGCGGACGCTCACCAAAAAACGCGCCCATGCCAACCATGTTAGGACCATGGTTGGCGGTTGAAATTGACGCGCCAGGTAAAATAGGCAAATCACGAATCCCGTGACGTTCACGCAACAAATTGACAAAATACGCCGTCAATTGCGTATCACCACAGCTGATGGCATAAATAAACGCCCCTTGGTTACGTAGCTCACAAAAGTGCTCGGCAATATATTCAAGCGATTTTTCAATTTTGCGAATATTCTTGATCGCCACCAGCTCGCCAGATTGTGACAGCTCGATCACGGGTTTAATATCAAATAAATTGGCGAAAAATCCCGCAGGTGCGGCAATTTTTTTATTGGCAATCAGATAATCAAGTCTAGAAACCGTAATATACGCTGTACTGTTTTGGCGAATCTGGTCAAGGCGCCAAGCCACTTCTTCAAATGACTTGCCCTGTTTAACTAACTGATCTGCCTCAAATGCCAAAGCAGCCTCAATAAAGGTGACGGCTTTGGTATCATAAATAAAGATATTAAGCTTGCCACCAAACAATGACTTGGCAGTCGTAATATTGGCGTATGACTCACTAATAGCCGATGCGATTGTTACCACAAAAATATCGGTAAAGCCACGTTTTTCTAGGTCGCCAAACATTGCCAATATTTCTTCTACCGACGCGGGCGTAGTAGAGCTTGGCGAGGCAGGATTATCTAGCATGATGCGGTTGAGTCGTTCGGCATTAATATTTACCCCATCAATAAAATGTACATTATTGATATGAATATTAAAACGAATAAACTCAACCTCATGCGGCACATTCATTTCTTCTAAACCAGAAGAAGTGGTATTTAGTACAATACGTTTCATCATCATTATCCAAAAATAACTAGGGTCGCTAATGTTGCAGTAGCGCTTTTAATAGTAGGCGGTCATGCACGGTTATAAGTTTTTACAACCCAGCAAAAATTGTGTTAATAATCCTTTTCACAAACGAAGATGAATCTGGCTGATCCCTCAGGTTATTAGGTATTTCAAGCACGCTAGCCAACAAGTCCAATACTACCCAGCTATTTATGCAAATATCATTGATATCATTAGGGTTATTATTGGCTATGATGGTCAATATCAAAACGTGAATTTACTATAACCTTGTCAATATCACAATAAAATGTATCGTAAAATCAGTAGACTGATGAGTAAGTTTTTCACGGTTGTGTCATAAAAGTGACTATGCTGTTACTATGCTTTTGACATCAGCCCCCAGACAAGACCACAGATAAGACCATGGTTAAGTGCGATAAGTTTTGCTATACTCATGACTGACAGACAGCGCCCAACCGTTATGTCACCATCATTCCCCCACGTTTGGCAGGGAAAACAGCCAACCTCTCGTTTATTGTATGCGGAAACACTTGTGACAAAAACTGACCTCCCAAACCAGCAAAAAACCAAACAACAAATTATTGTAGTAAAAATAGGCTCATCCTTACTCACCAACAATGGTAAAGGCTTGGATCGAACCGCCATCTATGAATGGGCAAAACAAATTGCCCATTTGCACAACCAAGGGCATCAAGTACTATTGGTGTCATCGGGTGCGGTGGCAGAAGGGGTGGTGCGTATGAATCTAGAAGAACGCCCAAAAAAATTACAAGCACTACAAGCTTGTGCGTCTATCGGACAAATGGGTCTGATCGAAACATGGTGGTCAGCGCTTATTCAATACGGCGTACAAAGTGCCCAACTGCTACTAACCCATGATGATTTGGCAAACCGCAGTCGCTACCTCAATGCTGCCAGCACCTTACAGCAGCTGTTAGAATGGCGAGTCTTACCCGTGATCAACGAAAATGACACCGTCAGCGTGGATGAAATCAAATTTGGCGATAACGACAGCCTTGGCGCCATGGTCGCTGCCATGGTCAAAGCAGACCTATATATTATCTTGACCGACCAGCAAGGCGTCTATACCGACAACCCACGTAACAATCCAGATGCCAAGCTCATCAAAACCGAACGTGCCATGGCAGATTATCTATTTGATATTGCAGGGGATGGCGGCAAGCTTGGACGAGGGGGTATGTTGACCAAAATTCGAGCTGCTCGGCTTGCGGCAATGGGTGGCTGCCCTACCGTGATTGTTAGTGGCGCGTTTGAGCAGGTCATCAATCGGGTAGTGGCAGGTGAGCCACTAGGCACATTACTGACCACCAATGAAGACGATAAACTGATTGCCAAAAAACAGTGGCTTGCTGCCCATTTGCGGATGGCAGGTCGCTTGGTAATGGATGATGGTGCAGTTGAAGCAGTTATCCGTAACCACAAAAGCCTATTGCCTGTTGGGGTGGTAGAAGTGCAAGGCGATTTTGATGAAGGCGACGTGGTAGAATGCGTGGACAAAGAAGGTGTGCGTATTGCAGTGGGACAAGTTGATTTTTCTGCCACCGAAGCTCGGCGCATTGCCCGCAAACGTAATAGCGAAATTGAGACAATCTTAGGCAAACATGATGAACGCCACGTCATGGTGCACCGTGATAATATGGCAATTATCGTATAGCATTTTGCACCCATTGCATCAATAACTTTGCCACATCACGCCAGTCAACCAATTTTTGATCCTTGATTTTTTAACTGAATACAGGCACCTACATGACTCATAACTTTCCCCTTCTCAAAAATGACCGTATCCTAAAAGCCATGCGCTTTGAGCCCGTGGATGCCACTCCTGTTTGGATGATGCGCCAAGCGGGGCGCTATTTACCAGAATATAAACAAACCCGCGCCCAAGCAGGTGATTTTTTAAGTTTATGTAAAAATACCGCACTGGCAACCGAGGTTACTATTCAACCATTTCGCCGTTTTGATCTAGATGCGGCTATTTTGTTTAGTGATATCTTAACCATCCCAGATGCGTTAGGTTTGGGGCTTTATTTTGAGGCAGGCGAGGGTCCAAAATTTCGACATACCATTCGCAGTATGGCAGATGTACAAGCCTTGCCAAAAGTAGATATGGCGACTGAGCTTGATTATGTGATGAAAGCGGTGACCAGTATCCGTCATGAGCTAGGCGGACGGGCGCCTCTGTTTGGGTTTTCAGGTAGCCCATGGACGTTGGCAACTTATATGGTCGAAGGCGGTAGTTCCAAAGAATTTCGTCATATCAAAGCCATGCTTTATAGCGAACCTGCTACCTTGCATGCGTTATTAGCCCGCTTACAAAATGCGGTGGTTGATTATTTGGCAGCCCAAATTGAAGCAGGCGCGCAAATGCTGCAAATCTTTGATAGCTGGGGTGGAGCATTGGGACATCGTCAATTTATCGAGTTTTCTCACCATTACAATACTGCCATCATTCATGCGCTAAAACAGCGCTACCCAGCGGTGCCTGTGGTGCTGTTTACCAAAGGCGGTGGCCTGTGGCTAGATGTGCAAGCAGGCAGTGGTGCAGACGCTTTGGGTGTTGACTGGACGATGCCACTAGATAAAGCACGAAAAATTGTATTAGCCCAGTCATCAACCACAGGCAAAACATCCCATAAACGCGTTGCATTACAAGGTAACCTTGATCCTGCTACCTTGTTTGCCTCACCTGCTGATATTGCCAAGCAAACCCATCTGATGCTTGCTGATGCGTATAGCGTGGGCGAAAAAACTGGCTATGTGGCAAATCTAGGGCATGGTATCAACCAGTGGGCAAACCCAGACCATGCCAAAGCATTTATTGACGCGGTACACGCATATACATTATAAGGAATAATCATGATTAACGTTGGTATTGTGGGTGGTACAGGTTATACAGGTGTTGAACTAATTAGACTATTAAGCCGTCATCCATCGGTTAATATCGCGATGTTAACCTCCCGTTCAGAGGCGGGTAGACGTGTTGACGATATGTTTCCAAGCTTGCGCGGTATTACAGACCTGACTTTTTCAGACCTAGACGAACAACAGCTCGCCAGCTGTGATGTGGTGTTTTTTGCCACTCCCCATGGCGTTGCGATGAAGCATGCAGATTTTTTGATCAAGCATAATACCAAAGTTATTGATTTAGCGGCAGATTTTCGGTTGCAGTCTTTAGCGTCATTTACCCAGTGGTACCAGCTTGAGCACGCTTGCCCCGATATTTTGACCCAAGCCGTGTATGGGTTGCCAGAAATTAACCGCCAAAACATTGCCAAAGCAGACGTCATCGGTAATCCAGGTTGTTATCCTACGACCGCAATTTTGGGCTTAAAGCCGCTAATTGAGGCACAAAATCAGCAGCAGCAGCCCCTCATAGAACCTTGGATAGTCATTGACGCCAAATCTGGGGTGTCAGGTGCGGGGCGCCAAGCCAAGATGAACCTATTGTTTAGTGAGGCCTCGGACAATTTTTCAGCGTATGGGGTGGCAGGTCACCGTCATTTGCCCGAGATTGAACAAGGCGTGGATCAGCTATTAGCAGGTAACCGTGTCCAATCACATGATATCCGTTTTGTGCCGCACCTTGTGCCCATGATTCGAGGCATGTTTAGCACCATCCACCTACGCTTGACCCAAGCAGGGCAAGCTGTTGATTGGCAAAAAATATATGAAGATGCCTATCAATCGGAATATTTTATTGACGTCTTAGCCAAGGGGGATTACCCCGACACCCGCAGCGTGCGCGCGAGTAATAGGCTCAAAATTGCCGTGCAAACCTTGCCTAATAGCGCCACCATGACGGTGCTCGTGGTGCAAGACAACTTGGTTAAAGGCGCGGCAGGGCAAGCGGTACAAAATATGAATATTTTATTTGGGTTGCCCGAGCATACTGGTCTAGAATTGGTCGCGGTTGTGCCGTAATCTGGGGACAAGTTGACAGTCGGTTAGTAATATTTTTTGCAGTAGCAGCGGCTTTTTTGTCAAAAATTTAATGCATAAAATGATGACAATTCTATGAATTTTATAAAATTTATTGTTGGTAGATCCAATAAATTTAGCTGAATTCATCAGGGATATTGTTTATAATGAGTTTCGCTGAAACGGATATCATTTAATTTTAACATTTTATGAACTTAACATTTAATACGAATACGCTATTCTAACCGCACTATTAGATATCCATGTTTTGAATGTTTTTTGTATTTGAGTATCCCTATGGATTTACCAGAAGACAACCCCTCATCCAATGCGTTACCAAAAACGCCACGTGATTATATTAGTCAGCCCAATAAAGTACCTGGCTGGCTAATTGCGTTTGGTGTTAGCTTATTACTAGTGGCGATTATTGCGCTACTGTTGGGACAGAGAATTGGGTATCAGCGTGGTCTGAGCTATGCGGCAGAGCAGGCCAAAAAAACTGCCGCGGGTGAAGAAATTTCTGCAGAAAATATTAGGGCGCTAAAGACCAAATCAGACGCCTTGCAAAGCCAATTGACTACCGCTCAGCAAGAGCGCGACATTAGTTTGGCAAATCTTGCCACGCTACGCATGGATATTCAAGAACTTAAAGTGACCAACTTGCAGCTTGCTCAAGGGCAAGAGTTTTTAACTACATCGTTGGCGAAAAAAGGCGGCATGGATCTGCAGGTCATCGGCGCA
Organism: uncultured Moraxella sp.; assembly: GCA_937889485.1. GTDB lineage: Bacteria > Pseudomonadota > Gammaproteobacteria > Pseudomonadales > Moraxellaceae > Faucicola. Next base: position 10,135 of record CALAPG010000166.1, read on the forward strand.
AAAATCGCCCCGCTGCCAGAAAACGCTTACGAATACCGTTTTGATATTGGCATGGTGGATGCCTCCAACCAAGCCAAAAACATGGTACCCAAGCTTACCTTACTTGATGAAGTGAATATGGTAGAAGTACCACTAGAGCCTAGTAGCTATCCCATCAAAGGCGTGGCAAGGGTGCGAGGTCGTTTCTTGATGCCAAAAAACTTTGTGCCAAAACAGGTGAAACTAGAGCTTAGCGCAGGTAATCAAAAAACTGAGCAAGTTTATGATTGGCAGCTTGGCAAACCTATTGACGATATGCCCTACACACTAGAAGAAGCACCTGAGGCTGACAAACGCCCCGTCAGTGCGCCCGATAGCACCCCTAGTCGCTAAGTAGCACTTACTAAGTGGCGCTTGAGGTGCGGATAGGCAGACATCATGGGCTTCTAGTCTGTTGGTGCGCCTTGAGTGATAAGTTTTTACTTGCGTATAATTTTTTTATTTTTGTTTATGACTAACGAGCGTTATGCATCTTTTTTTTGTATATGATTTCTTGCCTAAGCCTCTAATTTGCCAGGTACGGGGTTATGACTGGCATTTTGCTACTAGGTTACCAAGCCGCCCTGCGGCTCAGTTGCCGATCAGATTAGGCGATATGGCAGGAGAGCCGCAGCCGTCACACATAGAAGACGTGCTATTGGCAGACCCAGAGCTTAAAAAACCCCAAATGTACGCGGTGGTAATGTACAATGATGATTACACACCAATGGAATTTGTAGTAGAGATGCTACAAACCCATTTTAGGCATGATTTGGACAATGCTGTTACCATCATGCTTGCCATTCATCATGAGGGCAAGGGGATTGCAGGCGTTTACCCAAAAGATATTGCCGAAACCAAAGCCCAAACCGTCAACCGCGCTGCTCGTCAAGCAGGTTATCCTTTATTAACCCAAATTGAACCACAAGCCTAGCGCAGTTTTTTTTGGGGCTTTAATCTTCCTGCTGTTTCACTCACCTTGATTTTGTCAATTTCAGCCTTATAGTACTTTTAGTCGTTTTGATTTTTCGATAATCAAAATAGATATATTGTAATCGCATTAAGGACTTGGTATGTTGAGTTTAGAGTTACAAAGTACATTACGGCTGGTCGTCACACTTGCCAAGCAACGCTCACACGAGTATTTGACTGTTGAGCATTTACTGCTAGCGCTGTTAGATAACGAAAACGCCATCGAGGCGCTGGTTGCTTGTGCTGTCAATGTGGAGCAGCTAGACAAAGATCTGACCCAATATATTGAAGAGCATACCCCTAGCGTGGATGTTAATGAGGATTACTCGCCTCAGCCTACGCGCAGTTTTGATCGCATTTTGCAGCGTGCCATTTTCCATGTGCAGTCAGTTGCTAATACCCGTCTGGTAGAAGGCTCGGATCTGCTAGTATCTATGTTTTCAGAACACGACACCTACGCGGTATATTTGCTAAAAAAACAAGGCGTTACCCGTCTTGAGCTGACCCAATATCTCTCGCATGGTCAGGACAAAAAAGCTGCCGATAAAAGCACTGCCCCTGACGCTGAAGAGAGCCAT
>CALAPG010000167.1 GCA_937889485.1 uncultured Moraxella sp.
TGACACTGTATTTACCTGTGTCGTTGACTGCTTTGGGTTGGTTGGTGGCAGGATTCCATTGTACCGCATCAATGTAGTCATTAATTTGGCTATAATATGGGGTCAATTTGACGTGCCAGTCGTTGTTTTGGGCGCGCCAGTCTAGGGTCACCGCGATTTTGTTGGCTGCTTCGGGTTTTAGGTTAGGGTCACCAAAATAACCATTGCCATCGCCCACGGTGTTGTTCATGCCCGCCATCATACCTGCTGTAGACCATGTGTAGCGTTCATAGAGGCTTGGCGTGCGCATTTGGTGGCTCAGTCCTAGTTCAATGTTACCTGTGTCGCTTAGTTGCCAACGGTTAATGAAACTGGCATGCCAGTTGTGGTCGGTTTTGGATAAGTTTGCTTGGTTAAAGGCACTTGCATCACGGTTTTGGTTCATCATATCCATCATGTCGCTACCCATCACAGGCATCGCGGTTGGCGCTTTGTTATTGTTATAGCCATGTACTGGGTCAACTTGGGTTTTGACTTGTTCATAGCGGACGCCCACTAGGCTATCCCACGTGGGGCTGATGGTTTGTGCCCATTCGCCATAGACGCTGCTACGTTTGCGCTTGCCGTTGTTGATATTTTGAAAAGTGTTGGGGTACATGCCACCACCAGATGCAGGCCACCAGTCATCAAGTTGATAATTTTGATATTCTACAGCGCCGCTTAGGTTGGTTTGGTCATTGAGTGCATGGGTGGCTTTGAGGTTGATGCCTGTGGTGGTGCTGTTGGTGTACATGGGCATACCGCTTGCACAGGTGGGCGAGATGGCGGGGCTACAAGGTACACCTATGAAATTTTTGCTATCTATCATGGATGATTTGCCGTACCAGTAGCGTTTATCAGCGCCAAAGTCCATATAATGGTCAACCGTTTCATGGTACGCTTGTGCTTCTAACGTGCCAAAACTTAGATCCCCTGAATAACGTAGGTTGTAGCGGTCTAAACGATTGTCTAGCATGTCCATGCGCTGATTGGGGTATAATTCATTTGGCACGTGTTGCCATTGGTAGCCTAGCTGCCACAAGTGGTTGCCCGTTAAATATGCCAAATCCAGTGATTGGTTTTTGCTTTCAAAAGCGGTTGACGCTACCACATCTTTACCAAGGCTTTGCCCTACATTGCCTGTTTCCACGTAGTTTTTAAATTCTCCCCCTGCTTGGTAGTCGTTGGCTTTGGCATAGCTGGCTTGGTAATTGA
>CALAPG010000168.1 GCA_937889485.1 uncultured Moraxella sp.
TTATCTGATCACGCAGCCATGCTTGTAATGGCTCGTGGTTATCATGTTGCCAATACCCATGCAAGTCAATGGTGGGTAAGCTTACTGGCATATCGGTCACTACCCAGTCTACATCACAAGGTACAAAATGCCGTGCCCATAGCTCGGGCAAAGTTAGTAATAACTTGTCTTGGCGAAGCAGTCGACAGGCACTGGCATAATGTTGGCAACGCACGCTAATGTGGCGCTGCCAGCCTGCTTGTGATAACAATTGGTCTTCTATTGAATACCCAAGCCGCCTTGATGACACCGTGATATGCTGACTGGCAAAGTAACGCGCACGGTCTAAGCTAAAATTGGGTTCATCGGCAAAATTTGGCGCGTAGTACGCCACCATAAATTTATCACTAATAAGGCATTGGTGACGAATGCTATCTTCTACTACCCTTGCCACATCAATAGCAAAATCTACTTGCCCCGATTTTAATTCATACGCCAGTTCGCGCCGATTAAGGCGGCTACTGGTAATTTTACACTGCGGTAAAATAGCGTGTAATCGCTCAAACAACCTATCAAACACAATTAGCTCCACCTCATCATGCATGGCAATAGTGACTTGGCTAAAGCGCTGTTTGGCAAGCTGGGTTAGCTCATCTGCCGTCAAGTTTGCGGTAACACTAAACGCATCTTCTAATTGCCCAAACGCTTGATGCAAGATTGGATAAATGCGTCTAGCGTAGGCGGTGGGGTGAAGCCCGCCTTTCTCACGATAAAACAGCGCATCGTCCAGTGCCTGCCGCAAACGGTTTAACGCATGGCTCACAGCCGATTGGCTAATGTGGAGCTGCTCAGCGGTTTGGGTAAGATTACGAGTGTGATAAATAGATAAAAATAGCCTAAGCAAATTTAAATCAAGCTGCGCTAACAGATTTTTGCTGTGAATATTAGTGGGCAATCTTTGCATGACAGTGTGCTATCAAGGATAAAACTTGATTGTAACAAAGCCTTAATAAAAATGAATCAAATTCATACTTATATTTGAAAACAAATCATTTTATTCATAACAAAAAATCCGTTAAGCTAAATTCATCAGTCTTTTACCCAAAAAAGGAAAGCGCCCCATGGAATTTCAGCTGAGCGACAAAGCCCGTGACTACATCGCCCGTACCAAAGCCTTTATCCAAACCGAAATCGAGCCTATCGAAACCGCCTTTTGGCAAAAAGCCCACAAAATGAACCCAGATGGCGACTGGACAACATGGCAATGGCCCGAAGAACTTGCTGAACTCAAAACCAAAGCAAAAGCCCAACACCTTTGGAATATGTTTATCCCCGATGACACGCTGGGGCAAGGCTTGTCGGTGCAAGAGTACGCGCATATTGCCGAATTGTCAGGTCGTAGCCTGATTGCCCCCCATGTGTTCAACTGTAATGCGCCAGATAGTGGCAATATGGAGGTGCTGTGGCGCTACGGCAATGAGGCTCAAAAGGCGAAGTGGCTGACACCGCTGTTGGCAGGCGAGATTCGCTCAGTGTTTGGTATGACTGAGCCAGACGTGGCAAGTAGTGATGCCACCAATATGCAAGCCACCGCCATTGTCGATGGTGACGAGATTGTATTGAACGGGCGTAAATGGTGGTCATCAGGGCTTGGCGACCCCAATGCCAAATTGGTGATTTTTATGGCGCACACACCAGACCCTAGCAAAGACCGCCACCATCAGCACTCGATGGTACTAGTGCCTGTGGATGCCAAGGGCGTGAAGATTGAACGGATGCTCAAAGTATTTAACGACTATGATGCACCGCATGGGCATGGCGAGATGAGTTTTGACAATGTGCGTGTGCCAGTTGCTAACTTTATTGGCGGGGCAGGGGAAGGCTTTGCCATTGCCCAAGGTCGCTTAGGGCCGGGGCGGATTCATCACTGTATGCGCTGTATTGGCGCTGCAGAAAAAGCCCTTGAATTAGCCATTGATAGAGGCTTGAGTCGCAGTGCGTTTGGCAGACCCTTGCTTGATTTGGGTGGTAACCGTGAACGCATTGCTGAAGCGCGTGTCAAAATCGACCAAGCGCGCCTGCTTACTTTATATGCCGCCTACAAAATGGATAAACTTGGCACCAAAGCGGCTTTGACTGAGATTTCAGCCATCAAGGTGGTCGCCCCAACGGTGTTACAAGAAGTGGTGGACATGGCGATTCAGCTGCATGGCGGTATGGGGGTGTGTCAAGATACACTGTTGCCGATGTTCTTTAACCAAGCGCGTAGCCTTCGCCTTGCCGATGGTCCTGATGAGGTGCATAAAGGCATGATTGCCAAACTGGAAGTCAAAAAACGCCAAAAAGCCCATGAACAAAACTAAATTTAAAAAGATCAACAAGGATGAACCATGCTAGATACGGCAAACCCCGTCCGCCAAGGCGAAGAGTTAGACCACCAAGCTGTCACCCAGTGGCTACAAGCACAGGGCATTGACCTGCAAGGTACCCCAGAAGTCACCCAGTTCTCGGGCGGTGCCTCCAACTGGACATACCGCCTACAATACGCCAACCGTGATTTGATACTGCGCCGTCCACCCAAAGGCACCAAAGCCAAATCCGCCCACGACATGGTGCGAGAATACAACGTCCAAAACGCCCTAAAATCCCAATATCCCCTTGTCCCCACGATGGTGGCACTGTGCACCGATGAGGCGGTGATTGGCTGTGATTTTTATGTGATGGATAGAATTGAGGGCATTATTCCCCGTGCCAATTTGCCCAAAGACTTGCAGTTAACGCAGGGAGAAGTCAGCGAGCTGTGTCACAATGTGGTGGATGCCTTAATTGCTTTGCACCATGTGGATTATACCCAAAACCCTGCGCTATTGGCACTGGGCAAAGGCGAGGGGTATTGTGAGCGGCAAGTACTGGGCTGGGATAACCGCTATGAGCAAGCCCGTACCCCCGATGTGCCAGATTTTGCCGATGTGCGTGACTGGCTCAAGGCAACTATTCCAAGCGATAGCAAAACCTGCGTGATTCACAATGACTGGCGTTTTGACAATGTGATTTTAGACCCTGCTAGCCCCACCCAAGTGATTGGGGTGCTTGACTGGGAAATGGCAACCTTGGGCGACCCACTGATGGACTTGGGCTGTGCCTTGGCATACTGGATACAAGCCGATGACAATGCCGTGATGAAAGCCACGCGCCGTCAGCCCACCAACCTTGCTGGCATGATGACCCGTGAGCAAGTGGTGGCTTATTACTTGGACAAGACAGGCTTATCGGT
>CALAPG010000169.1 GCA_937889485.1 uncultured Moraxella sp.
ATCTAATTTATCTTATACCTTAGACAAAGGCAAAACCCTTGCCATCGTGGGCGAAAGTGGCTCTGGCAAATCCATCTCAAGCCTTGCGTTACTTGGGCTGTTGCCAAATAGCCTAAGTATAATAGGACAAGCAACTTTAATAGACAGCCAAAGCGACAAAGAAATAATACTACCCATCAAAAAAAATAGCCTAAGCAAATCTAAACAGTCTGAAGCTATCTTCCGCCAAATCCGTGGCAAACGCATCGGTATGATTTTCCAAGAACCGATGACCGCCTTAAACCCACTGCATACGGTTGGCAAACAAATTGCCGAATCACTCAGCCTAGCTGGCGTGGCAAAATCTAGCTTTCGACAGCGAACGATTGATTTACTGACCCAAGTCAATATCCCAGACCCTGCCAGCAAACTGGGGCGTTATCCACATGAACTATCGGGCGGACAACGCCAACGGGTGATGATAGCCATGGTATTGGCGCAAGACCCCGATATTATCATCGCCGATGAGCCGACCACCGCCCTTGATGTCAGCTTACAGCATGAGATTTTGGGTTTGCTTGACCGTCTAAAGCGAGAACGCGGCATGGCGATGCTACTGATTAGCCATGATTTAAACCTAGTCAGACGCTACAGTGATACCATCATCGTAATGCAGGCGGGCAAGGTGATGGAGCAAGGGGCGACCCAAGCGATTTTTGCCAATCCGCAAAGCGACTATACCCAATTGCTGATTTATCAAGATTTTGGCGACAGTTTACCCCTTATTGAGAGTTCGCCTAGCGTGTTACAAGTCAAGGGATTATCCATTGCTTTTCCCCAAACCAAAAATCTTTTTGGCAAAACCACCCAATGGTTTGAAGCGGTAAAAGATTTGAGTTTTGACCTTGCACAGGGGCAGTCGCTAGGGATTGTGGGTGAAAGTGGCTCAGGAAAAACCACAACAGCGTTGGCAATCATCAAATTATTAGGCAATTTAGCAAAGTTAAACGGACAAATTGTACTGGCAAACAATCAGCGATTGACCGATGTTTTGCCTTTATCAAACCAAGCCTTCAAGCCTTACCGCGGTGATATCCAAATGGTGTTTCAAGACCCGTACGCCAGTATCAATCCACGCTTTAGCGTGTTTGAGATTATCGAAGAAGGCTTGACCCTTAGGAAACATGGGCAAGGCATGGCACAATCACAGCGACAACAGGCGGTACTTGATGCGTTGGACACGGTGCGCTTGCCCCGTGAGTTTGTCAGTCGTTACCCCCATGAGTTATCGGGCGGTCAACGGCAGCGCGTGGCACTGGCACGGGCGCTGGTGATGAAGCCCAAAATACTGATACTTGATGAGCCAACCTCCGCGCTTGATAGCAGTACCCAAGTGGCGATTGTCAAACTGCTTCGGGAGATACAAGCCACGTTTGGTTTGAGTTATATTTTTATCAGCCATGACTTGCAGGTAGTACGGGCATTGTGTCACCATATTTTGGTGTTAAAAGACGGTTGCATGGTAGAAAAAGGGGATGCTCAAACAATCTTTGACAAGCCCACGCACCCTTATACCCAATCTTTGATTGACTCAACTTATCGCTAAAAATCCTTGGTGGTCAGCAAGCCCTGTCAATGTCCAAGCGCCGTTAAATTGTGCCAAGTAGCTTGGCAGATTGCGTCACGAAACTGTGTTTGGCTCTGTGTTTAGCTATATGATTGGCAACGTAGTTAGGTGAACTGTGCGGTGACAAAGGATATGATTCGCCATAATTTAGTAGCATTGCCCTGTAAGTTGGGTTATATTTTTTGTGGCGACACCCAACTCAAGGTATGG
>CALAPG010000170.1 GCA_937889485.1 uncultured Moraxella sp.
TGCTTCGCTGGCAGCCGCCAGCAAGTGTAAGATGGTATTGGTTGAGCCGCCCATGGCGATATCAAGGCTCATGGCGTTCTCAAACGCCGCTTTGGTCGCAATGGCGCGCGGCAATACACGGCTGTCTTCTTGCTCATAGTAGCGTTTTGCTAAGTCAACAATACGGCGACCTGCTTCTAAGAATAAATCTTTACGTTTGGCATGGGTTGCCAGTAGTGAGCCATTGCCAGGCAGGGATAGACCTAACGCTTCTGTCAAGCAGTTCATTGAGTTAGCGGTAAACATCCCCGAGCAAGAGCCGCAAGTAGGGCAGGCGGAGCGCTCGGTTTGTGCCACGTCTGCATCGCTAATCAAATCATCTGCCGCATCAATCATGGCATCCACCAAGTCCAGTTTGCGGATTTTTTCGCCTTGTTCATTGGTGATTGTTTCATGGGTAGTATGACCATCACCTAGGGTTGTAGCCAACACTTTACCCGCTTCCATCGGGCCCCCAGAGACAAAGATGGTAGGAATGTTTAGGCGCAGGGCTGCCATGAGCATACCAGGGGTGATTTTATCGCAGTTTGAGATACACACGAGGGCATCGGCGCAGTGGGCATTGACCATATATTCAACACTATCGGCAATCAAATCACGGCTTGGCAAACTATACAGCATGCCCAAATGCCCCATGGCAATGCCATCATCCACCGCAATGGTGTTAAATTCTTTGGCAACACCGCCTGCCTTTTCAATCTCGCGCGCCACCAACTGTCCCATGTCTTTTAGGTGCACGTGCCCTGGCACAAACTGGGTGAATGAGTTGGCAATGGCAATGATGGGTTTATTAAAATCCTCATCGGTCATGCCTGTTGCACGCCATAGTGCGCGCGCGCCTGCCATGTTACGACCTGCAGTCGATGTTTTTGAACGGTATTCCATGATAATCCTCGCTGTTAAATAAGGTAGTAACGGACTCAGCCAGTCGCTATATAAGTTTATGGTAATCCTAAAGGATCGCGTAGGCGAGAGCAAGTCGTATTCGCTTGTGATATCATAAGAAAAATTTATTTTATTGCCAAGTTATAAGGATATGCATTTGACGTCGCCAAGCAAAAGCCAACGCCAACGCTCATTAAATGCGGTGGTGCAAAACACGTTGCAGTATTTATCTCAACAACATCTTTTACCTGACCATTTGTTACAAAACCTATTGCTATATTCATCCATGTCTGAGGTACTCCAAGAGATACTTGCGATCAAGCGCGTAGATCATCATGAATGCCAATGGCAACCCACAGATTTAGCGACTTTTAGCACCCTTGGCTTTACGCATCGCTATGACTTGGCAGTGGTGGTGACGGCGGAAGTATCGCTGCTGCCACAAACTTTGCAGCGTTGCCGCGATTTGTTTGCCCGTTATACGTTGGTGTTATGTCCTGCTTGCCAAGATTTGACCCGTTTTGGGTTCAGCCGTTTTGGCGATTATCCCATAACAATAGACGAAAAAATCTATCACGCTTGGCAATTTAATTTATTTAATTACAAGCACTTACCAGACTGGCTTAACAGTCGTTTTTGGGCGAATCCAGAAAATTGGGATAAATATCGCTGGTGAACGCCAATCGCGCCGACTTGGTAAATTTGGTAGCACAGACTATTTTTTTTA
>CALAPG010000171.1 GCA_937889485.1 uncultured Moraxella sp.
AACTTTAATACTAGACAGCAAATTTTTCTAAGCCGCCTATGTGGCGGTGAAGTTGGCTCAATCGGTGAAGGTGTTTTGCGTGACTTTCTAAGCCGCCTATGTGGCGGTGAAGAAACCCCCTAACTTGAGCAAAAATTCAAGGTCAGGTGAACGTTTACCTGTTTCATAGTTGGAAAGCGTGGCAATAGCGACATCAATCGATTTTAATACATCAGTTTGTTTCAAGCCGAGTCGCAATCTTTCGGAGCGTAGTCGCTCACTTATAATTTCGTTGTTTAACATTTTTATAAATACCTTATTGACTTAAACATTTTTATAAGTCAAAATAAACCTTGTTAAATTGTTAAAAATCTAGCAAAAACATTTTAACACCTTTTCCAACCAACCCTTTATAAAAAGGACAATCACGATGACAACCAAAATGTTGGCGGTGCGTACCCCTGAAAGCATGCACACCTACCTCAAAGTCACAGCCTACAAAAAAGGCTCAAGCATTCAAGAATTGGTCAATGAGATATTAGCTGACCATCAAGCAAAAGACCCAGAATACCAAGGCGCTCTTAATGACTTGGTCACTGACTCCCTTACCGCATTGGCATCAATCACCCAAGATGGGGAGGTGTCTCGTGGCGTATAAACAGTATCAAGATGTCCGCGACCATCGTATCTATGCCTACCTCAATCAAAAAGAACTTAATGACTTTTTAGAAGCCATGCGCATCCAAGATTTAGCCATTCAAGGTAAAGCAGCACGTCAGATGATTGTGGAGAGAAGCCAACAAATCATCGCCGAGCACCGTAAGAATAACCCACAGTCAGCGATGAAACAAACTGTGAAATATCACCTGCCACACGGTGGTTTTACCGTGCTAAACCCAACCAAGCAATAGAGGTCGTATGTCAACGGCATATATCAGATGTCCGCATTGCGGTAGCAAAATGACTACCGCACGGCACCGTCAGATGAATGAGCTATTAAAAGAACTGACAGCCACTTGTCGCAATGCAGATTGCTTATTTAGCGCCAGCGTCTATGTCGAGATAGCAAGACAAATCCAACCAAGCCTTGCCCCAAAACCTGAAATAACAGGGCAGCTTTTAAAAGGACAACCACGATGAGTATTAATGACCAAGTCGTCTCGCGTCTGAAATCCGAGTACGGCTTTAAACAAGTCGGCGAATGGCTACGTGAAGGCGTTTGCCCAGACTGTAGCAAAAAGTCACTTTTCACCCATGCCCATAGCCCCCGCGTCGTCAAATGCGGGCGGCTCAATAAATGCGGTTTGGAAATCCATGTTAAGGAACTATTTGACGATCTATTCAAAGACTGGTCAAAAACTTATCAACGTACCCCGACCAACCCCAACGCTGCCGCTGATGCCTACCTTAAAGAAGGCAGAGGCTTGGATATCAGCAAAATCAAAGGTAGCTACACCCAAGAATCTTTTTTTGACAATAAAATCAACCAAGGCACTGCCACGGTGCGTTTTACCTTACCCAACGGTGGCTGGTGGGAGCGTTTTATCGACCAAGCAGACCGTTTTGACAAAAAAGCCAACTTCAAATATGGCTACAAAATTAATGGCTACTGGTGGTGGCACCCTGCAAACGCTTTGATGCCAAAAGAAATATGGATTTGTGAGGGTATCTTTGATGCTATCGCATTAGCAGAGCATGGGCTTGCCACTGTCAGCCCACTAAGCTGCGTTAATTTCCCAGAAAATTCATTATACGAATTAAAGGCAAAATACGATGAGAAACGCCAAACATTACCAACTCTTGTATGGGCTTTTGACAATGACGCCGCAGGGCAACGCTACACCAAGCAATTTATCGAACAAGCCAAAAAAATCGGATTTGAGAGTGTCGCTGCCCAACCGCCGTATGACAAACATAAAAAGCTTGACTGGAACGACCTGCACGAACTCGGGCAACTAACAGACGAGCATCTCAAAAAATACCGCTACTTTGGTGACTTGCTCACCGCAAAATCACCGACCGACGCAGCGGTCATCCGCTATATGCATACCAAGCTATCACAATTTTACTTTGAGCATGGTAATCGCACTTACTGGTTTGAGCTTGACACCGCCAAACTATCCAAACTCATTGATGTTGAAGCCCATGAGATTGAAGATATGTTAGGGGATATTCAAGGGGAAGATGAGCAGATGGCAAAGTTTGTTCGCCAGACATCGACCACCCATGAGATTTTAAATGCCAAACTCGAAGCCCTGTATTTTCAGCGAAACGACGTCACAGACGAATCCTGGTACTTCACCCGAGTCACTACCAACAAAGGCGACAAGCAAACCACTATCACAGGCGACCAGTTATCTAGTCCCAGTAAATTAAAACCGCGTTTGTTATCGGTTTTTGCGGGTGTACTTTGGACAGGGTCAGCTATGCAATTAGATATCATCGCCAAGCACCAAATGGAGGGGCTAAAAGAAGTCAAAACCACGGACTTTATTGGTTACGCCAAAGAGCACCAAGCCTATATCTTTAATGATGTGGCAATATCCAAAGGCAAAGTCGTCGCCAAAAACAGCCAAGACTATTACAAAATCGGTCGCCTTGAAATCAAATCATTGGCCAATGACCCTGTATTGCACATTAACACCAAAGACAAGCCTGATTTTAGTTGGTGGCATAACTTTCATCGCGTTCGCGGTGCATACGGTACGATTGTCATGGCTTGGTGGCTTGGCACTTACTTTGCCGAGCAAATCCGCGGACTTGATCGCTCATATCCATTCTTTGAATTGGTAGGACAAGCAGGCGCAGGTAAATCACGTCTGCTTGAATTTATGTGGAAACTCTCAGGTCGAGAAGACTACGAAGGTTTCGACCCATCCAAATCTACAAGCGTGGCGGTGTACCGCAACTTTGCCCAAGTCGCAAACCTACCTATCGCCCTAATCGAAGGCGACCGTAACGACGAAGACGGCAAAGCCAAATCATTTAAAACTTTTGAATGGGACTCACTTAAAGACGCGTTTAATGGTCGCTCTATCCGCTCTAAAGGCGTCAAAAATAACGGAAATGACACTTACAGTCCGCCATTTCGTGCCGCCGTGATGATATCCCAGAATGAAGAAATCCAAGCCAGTGAGGCGATGCTAACCCGTATCATCCATGTCAAATTGACTCGCGATGGTCAGACGCTAGAGACCAAGCACATCGTCGACAGCCTTGATCGGTTACCCATCGAATTGACTAGCCGCTTTATGGCGCATGCACTGAAAAATGAACAAGCGATTTTAGAAACTTACCAACAGCGAATCCGTATGTATGAGGCACGCTATCACGAGTTTGGTGTTACCCATACTCGTATTGCCCTCAATCATGCACAAATAGCCGCCATGATTGACTGTTTGCAAACACACGTACTGTCTGGATTGATGACGGACCAACAAGCGGAACAAGCCAAGCAGGTATTGTTTGAAATGGCACAAGCCCGAGTTCAACGCTTACAAGCCGACCATCCAGACGTTGATAAATTCTGGAGCGTATTTGAATTTTTAATGTCAACAGGCAAGTTTGTTTGTCATACCAACATAAACGACCCAAGTCGAAAAATCGGTATCAAT
>CALAPG010000172.1 GCA_937889485.1 uncultured Moraxella sp.
GTACTGAGCATAGCTTTCATAACTTCCAGCATTTCCTTATAATATCCATTGCTGCTTGCTTTTGCAATCGGTACATCATATTCATCAATCAAAAGAATAACCGGTTTATTATAATATGCCTTCATCATATTCATGAGCATTATGATAGATCCTTGAAGTTCTGGTAAATTTGATCCCATACTTTTCAATTTTCGAAATGTTTCTTTGTCATCTTGATCTACACCATCACTTTCTATCAGATATGTATGCTTTTTGCACAGTTCTGCAATCGTAAACTGAAGAAGCCCAAGTGCATTCTCAAATATCGTTCCATCCACATCCTTAAAGGATAAAAATAATGTTGGATATTGATTCATCCAATCGTTACAAAGTTGTTGTTCCTTAGAAATATTCAATCCTTGAAATAATTTTTTACTATCTCTTCGTATATCAAAAAAGCTTGCCAACATACTCATTGCCAAGATAAACGCCAACAAACCTAAAATTTGCCCGATTGTGTCCCAGTTTTCTAGTTTGAGCGCCAATGGTGCATCCGAGCCACCTGTGGTAACAGAAGCGGCAATAATAAACGCCATGATTACGCCAATGAGACTTTCACCAACAATAAGCCCTGCGGCAAATAGGGTGCCTGTGCGTTCTGCGCTCTTAAGATTTTTTTCGCGCGCTGCTGCAGGACTTTTTTTGGTGATGTGATGCTTGAGCCACCACGCCAAGACGGTACCAATAAAAATCGGCATATTGATAGAAGGTGGCAAATAAATGCCCATCCCCACCGCCAACACAGGCAAGCTATACTTACCCGCTGAAGTTTTACGTAACACCGTATCTACCACAATCAACGTTGCACCAATCGCTACCCCAACCAAAATAAAATCCCAGTTAAGATTATGGGCAAAAATACCTTTGGCGATGGTGGTCATTAACGTGGCTTGAGGCGCACCCAAGGCTTGCGATGCGTCCATATCAGGACGGGGCAACGCACCTGTAAAGCCGTAAGCCTTGTACAACAACTCTAGTACAGGAGAAATCACCAAAGCACCGACCACTACGCCAATAATGAGCGCAATTTGCTGGCGCCACGGGGTTGCTTTAATCAAATACCCCGTTTTTAAATCTTGCAGATTATCGTTTGAAATAGTCGCCACACACAATACCGCCGACCCACAAAACAAAGCCAGCGCCGTAACAAATTGACCATCACCACTAGCCAACAACTCAGGATTAACATTACCCACCATTAATAAAACCAGTGAAATAACCACAATCGAAATAATACCAATACCTGAAATCGGACTAGACGATGACCCAATCAAACCTGCCATATAACCACAAGCCGCCGCTACCAAAAACCCAATAATAAAGGTAACTGCCGTACAAACGCCCACCAACAGCCACGCCAGCCCAGTCGGCAACGAAGAACCCGCCACAAACTGATAAAAACACACCGCAAGCAACACCGTCATGGCTGCTGTCCAGCCCATCATCGCTTTGGGTGACAAATCTTGCTCAACCCGTGCCAAACCTACATTGCTACCGCCTTTGAGCGCCTGCATAGACAGCTTTAGCCCTTCCATCATAGGTTTCATCAAGGTCAACAACGTCCAAAGCGCGGCAACACCGATCGTACCTGCGCCGATAAAGCGCACTTTTTCTTTCCAAATTTGCATCGCAAAAGCAGACAACGGCATATCCATAGGCT
>CALAPG010000173.1 GCA_937889485.1 uncultured Moraxella sp.
ACGCCACCAGCCCCATACCGCCTGCATACACATCACCTTGAATGGCGGCAACCGTGGGCTTTGGGCAGTTGTAGATGGTCTTAAGCATGGTGGCAAGGTTGCCAGCGTCTGCCAAGTTCTCATCACGGGTGTAGTCCGCCATGGCACGCATCCAGTTCAAATCCGCGCCTGCGCAAAACGCCTTGCCATTGGCAGTGAGTACCACCGCGCGCACTGGGTCTTGTTTGCCACAGTAATCAAAGGCTTGGGTAAGCTCACGGATGACGTCATCGTTAAAGGCGTTACGTTTGTCTGGGCGATTAAGCGTAATCGTCGCCACATAATTGTTGATTTCTAATAATAAACTGTCAAAAGTGGGTAATTTCATCGTGTTTTTCCTTTTTGTGGTTGGGTAAATGTGGAAAGTTTTTGCTAGTTGCTCAAATATAAAACAACCCACAAAGACGTCCGATTTTACACGCTGAAAATTACATCCTAAATACACCAAATGTGGTGTCTGCAATCGGGGCGTTATACGCCGCACTTAAGCCTAACGCCAACACTTTGCGAGTGTCGGCAGGGTCAATCACGCCATCATCCCATAGCCTTGCCGACGCATAGTAGGGATGTCCTTGTTCTTCATATTGTTGCAGTACAGGGGCTTTGAACGCTTGTTCATCCGCGCTTGACCAGTTTTCACCTTTGGCTTCAAACTGGCTGCGTTTGACCGTTGCCAAGACCGATGCGGCTTGCTCACCGCCCATCACCGAGATACGCGCATTTGGCCACATCCATAAGAATCGTGGACTATAAGCACGACCGCACATTCCATAATTACCCGCGCCAAATGAACCGCCCACAATCACGGTAAATTTTGGCACTTTGGCATTGGCAACCGCCATCACCATTCCGCGGTCCTTAAAAGATCCGGACGGGTTGCACCCTTCCAGCTTGGCCCACAGCTCCACTCCCAGATCCTCGCTCAACCGCGGCAGATGAACCAGCGGCGTTGTCCCCTCCCCCAGAGTAATCCTAGGAGTTGCCTCCGTTAGCGGTAATAACTTTCCATAGCGTTGAAGAAGTCCCACGACCTCACCTCCAAAAATTTATCCCCGTAAAACAATAAAAAAATACCCGCCGTGCGCCTTCGCGCGGCGGAAGCCTTTCATTCCTTCCTCTTTCAGGATAACATCTGCGGTAAATTTTTTCAACTTCCCGCGGCGGATTCATCAAAAGTTTACAATCACACGATCATTTTTTCTACTTCTACTTTATCCCG